>CALFMR010000537.1 GCA_937880585.1 uncultured Acidobacteriota bacterium | reverse complement strand
GTACCTCGACGGTCTCGACGCGCTGCTCGGGTCCGGGACGCGATCGATGACCGAGGAGAACCTGCAGGCGCGCGCGCGCGGCGCGGCGCTCAGGGCGCTCTCGAACAACCGCGGCGCGCTGCTGCTCACGACCGGCAACAAGTCCGAGCTGGCCGTCGGCTATTGCACGTTGTACGGCGACATGTGCGGCGGACTCGCGGTCATCAGCGACGTGCCGAAGCTGCTCGTCTATCGGCTCGCGCGCTTCGTGAATCGCGACCGCGTGATCATTCCCGAGTCGACGCTGACCAAACCGCCGAGCGCCGAGCTGCGCCCGGATCAGAAGGACAGCGACAGCCTGCCGCCGTACGAGATTCTCGATCCCATCATCGCGGCCTACGTCGAGCAGGGCCTCGAGGCGCCAGCGATTGCCGCGCTCGGCTTCGATCCGGCCGTCGTCGCCGACGTCATCCGCCGCATCGACGCGAGCGAGTTCAAACGCCGCCAGGCCGCGCCCGGTTTGAAGATTTCGTCAAAGGCCTTCGGCACCGGGCGGCGGTACCCCATCGCGGCGAAATATCGGTAGGGCGCAGACGCAGACAGGGACAGCCCGAAGCCGCGCGCAGGGCTTGGCTGGTGGAGCCCTGAGCCTTCAGGCTCAGGGGGAACCTGGAACGCGACGAGGTCACGCTTGCCCTCCCTGGGCTTGAAAGCCCAGGGCTCCAAGAAGCTGCCCTGCCCCCTGTCTTTTGTCTTCGGTCTTTACTGTCCGAAATATCCCGCACGCGCGCGGACGTCGTAGTCGCCGCGGCGCGAGACCTTGACGGCCAGCGCGTGCCAGCCCTCGCGCGCGACGCCCGTGGCCGTGTAGCGCAGGACGTAGCTCGTCCGGAAGTCGTCGAACGCGCGCACGAATGACGCCGCGAGGTCGTCGTCGCGCTGCATCACGGCGAGCGCGCCGCCGGTCGTCTCGGTGAGCGTGCGCAGGAACGTCTCGGCGCCCGCGGGCGAGGGATGAGCGCGCGTGCCATCGGCGACCGCAACGGCAAAGACCGTCTGGCCGACGCGCTTGGCCACGTCGACGAGCGAGGCTTCGTCGAGGAAGCTCATCATGTCGCGCCCGTCGCTGAAGAGGATGGCGAGGTGCCGGCGGTCGGGATCGAGCGGCGTGATGAGCGAGACCGTGAGCGCGTCGATCATCGACGTCGTGCCGTTCGGCTGCGCGAGATCCAGTCCGCGCGCGCCGCCCGCCGGCTCCAGCCGCTGCACTTCGCGCACGTGCTCGTTGAACGTCACCACGCGCGCGCGGTCGCCCGGCGCGAGCCGCGCATTGACGGCAGCCATGCCGCGCTGGAGCGAGGCGAACAATGGCCCCTCGACGCTGCCGCTCAGATCGACGACGAGCGTGACGTCGATCGGAAGCGCCTCACGGCTGACATCGTCAATCGTCTGGACGACGCCGCTGTCGCGGACTTCGAAGTCCGCGGCGGTGAGGTCAGCGACGGGGCGATTGTCGTGGCGGACCGAGACGTCGACCGTCACCGAGTCGATGGCCGAGCGGAAGACGGGTCGCTGCGCCGCGACGAGCGACGTCGCGCCGAGCACGACGGCAAGAACGGGCGCCGTCGGATGTGCAAGCCTCACGGTCTCGCCTCACGCAGGTCCTGAACGAAGCCGGCGAGCAGCCGGAAGTCACCGGTGAAGTACTGCCACCACGGATCGATCGCGCTTTCCGGCGTCGCGCGCGCGACCTCAGCCCAGTGCAACGCCCGGTCGCGATCGCCCGTGCGCAGGCAGAGTGCCGCGAGCGCCGCGGCGGGCGTTTGCGCCTGCGGTTGGAGCGCCGCGGCCTGCTCGTAGGCGGCGATGGCTCCCGCCGAATCGCCCTGCGCATCGAGCGCTCGCCCACGGACGAGCGCGGCCCAATAGCGGACGGCGGGCTCGGCGCCGATGCTGACGCGATCGAGGCGCGCGATCGCTTCCGGCACGCGGCCGAGGCGCACGAGGACGCATGCCGTGCGGACGCGCGCTTCGTCGGCCGTCGCGGGGGCAGCCGCGGTCGCGTCGAAGAGCACGATCGCGCGCTCGAGCGCCTGGCGCAGCTCGCGATCGCGGGGCGCGGCCATCCAGAGATACGGTGCCGGATCGCGTGCGACCGCCGCCCGCGCGAACGGCATCGTCGTCATCTCCTGGACGACGGCGCGCATGAGCAGCAGACGCGGCGCGTCAAGCCGCGGCGTGGTCGCTGGGGCATCGCCAGGCAGGGGAGGCAGGCGCGTCGTGATGGCGTCGAGATAGCCCTGCGCGGCGCCCGCACCGGCCGCGCCGGCGAGGAGTGCGACGGCGGCTTCGTGAAACGTGATCTCGAATCGATCCATCTCCGGCCGCGTGCCGATCGCGTCACGGCGACCGACCATCAACCGGCGTGACGCGTCGAGCAGCATCCGCGCGTCCGGCCAGTGGCGCGCGAGGCCCGTCATCGCGACTTCGAACAGGAAAGCCTCGTGCGTCGGCCGCCAGTCGCCTTGTCGAAGGCCAACCGCCTTGAAGAGATCCGCGCGCACGCGCGCGAAGTCATCCGGCGTGACGAGCGATCGCGCGACGATGCCGGTATCGCCTTTGATGAAGGCCAGGTAGAGCTGGTCGATCGACGGCGGATCGTCGGCCGCACCAACCGGCGCCGCCGTCAGGAGAGCGGCGAAAAGGAGCGTCGCGGTCGACAGACGCGCCATGGCTCTCGATTCCTACCGATAGCGATCGGCCGCCCGCCGCAGTTCGTCGCCAATCGCCGCGGCGAATGGCGCGGGAGCGACGACGTGCGCCGCGCTGCCGAAGCCCAGTACCCAGCTTCGAAGCGCCGAGTCGATCGACACGTGCAGCGTCATGCGCAGCCGCCCGTCGGCCAGCTCGTCGATCGTCTGCGACGCGTGCCACGTCCGGCCGCGGACGAACGCCGCCGCGCTCGCATCGAACTCGACCTCGACGCGCTCGGGTTCGCCCCAGAAGACGCCCATCGACGATCCGAAGAGGTCCGTCGGCAGCGTGCGCGTTTTTTGGAACGTGTCGTCACGCACTGACAGCCGCTCGATCCGCTCGGTGGCGAACGTGCGGAACTCGTCGTACTGCGGGACCCACGCGACGAGATAGACGCCACCCTGCGCGAGCGCCAGGCGATAGGGATGGACCGTGTAGGACTTCGACCGGTTGCTCGCGGCCGAGAAGTAGCGCATCTCGACGATGCGATGATCGCGCGCCGCGTCGAAAAGGCGGCGTGTCGTGTCGACCGTGCGGTCCGACGTGTGTCGCGCGCGCGGCCCCGCCTTGGTCGAGATCACCTGCGGCAGGGTGGACAGGAACTGCCGCATGCGCGGATTGAGCGCCTGTTCGATCGTCTCGAACGCGAGCGCGAGCTCGTCGGCCAGCGGCCAGCCGGTCAGGCTTTCGACGACGGCGCGGCTCAGGTACAGCGCGGCGACGTCGGCGACGCTGAGGCCTTCCTGCACGCCGCGAAACGGCGCGCCGTCGAGCCGCCACCGCTTGGTCTCGTTGCCGGCGCCTTCGTCATAGACGGCGAATCCGGCTTCCTGCAGGGCCTGTAAGTCGCGGCGAATAGTCCGCGTCGACACGCCGACGAGCGCGGAGAGCTCGTGGATGGTCGTGCCGGTCCGCCGCGCCTCGATTTCACGCAGGATTTGCCACTGTCGAATGACCTCGGCGTTGCGCACGGCCGGAGTGTACTGCGGAATGGCGACTGTGACCTCGTTTGTCACAACCCCTCGCTATCGTGCAGGGAGACAAACGGAGGTTGACCATGCGTCGCATCAACGGAACCACGGCGCTCCAGTTGAATCTGCTCGACGACGAGCCGGGGGTGGGACCGCGGCGGCTGCCGGACCAGGTGGCCCGGCCGCTGCGAGTGATTCAGAAGGACGTCTACGCCGAGCTCGAGCGTCGACGCCGGCGGGCGCAGATTGCCGCCCGCCGCCACGTCGAGGGCCGCTAGCCCTTACGGGAACACGCCGAGGTCGAGGTACGACCGCGCGATCTTGTCGATCGCCGTGCGGAACGCGGCCGCGCGCAGGTTGCCGAGCGCGGGCGTGCGCAGGAGCGCGTCGCGGATGGCGTGATACGCGACGATCATCGTTTCCTCGAGACCCGAGTTGACGATGTCCTGTTCGTCCGCACCGTGGACGAGCAGCCGGCGGTCGTCGTCTGACAACGCTTTGCCCGTCAGGCTCTCGAGCGCGCGAACGAAGCGGGCCTCGTCGTTTTCTTCGAGCCGTTTTTCGAGCCGGCCGAAGCGCACGTGCGACAGGTTCTTCAGCCACTCGAAGTAGGAGACGGTGACGCCGCCCGCGTTCGCGTAGACGTCCGGCACGACGAGCAGGCCGCGCTCGCGGAAGATCGCTTCCGCCTCGGGCGTGGTCGGCCCGTTCGCGCCTTCGAGGATGACTTTGGCCTTGATGCGCGGCGCGTTGTCCGCGGTCAACACGTTCTCGAGCGCCGCGGGAATGAGGATGTCGCAGTCGAGCTCGAGCGCGGCTGCGGTGGGCGTGATGTCACGGGCGTCCGGGAAGTGCAGGATCGAACCGCTCTCGCGCCGATGCGCGGCTACGGCTTCGGGATCGAGACCACGCTCGTTCGCGATAGCGCCGTCTTGTTCGGCGATCGCGACGATGAGGCCGCCGCCCTCGCGGCAGAACTTCGCGGCATGGAACCCGACATTGCCGAGGCCCTGCACGACGATGCGCTTGCCGTCGAGACCGGGCGTGAGCCCGCGCGACGTCATGTCTTCCGCGACGCTGCATGCCTCGCGGAGCGCGAAGAACAGTCCGCGGCCAGTCGCTTCGCGTCGTCCGCGCACGCCCCCTTCCGGGACCGGCTTGCCGGTCACCGACGCGAGGCCATCGAGCGATCCCGGCGTGAGCGCCTGGTAGGTGTCGACGATCCACGCCATCTCGCGCTCGCTCGTGCCGTAGTCCGGCGCGGGCACGTCGATGCCTGGGCCGATGAAGTTCTTCTTCAGGAGCTCGTGGACGTATCGGCGCGTGATGCGCTCGAGCTCCTCGATGCTGTAGCGCTTCGGGTCGATCTGCACGGCGCCCTTCGCGCCGCCGAACGGCAGGTCGACGATCGCGCACTTGTAGGTCATGAGCGCGGCCAGGCCCTTGACCTCTTCTTCGTCGACGAATGGCGCGTAGCGGATGCCGCCCTTGGTCGGCATCTTGTGATGGCTGTGCTCGACGCGCCATGCGTTGATGATCTCGAGCGTGCCGTCCGGCCGGCGAAACGGAAACGCGAACCGGTAGACCGCATTGCACGCCTTGATGACGTCGAGCAGGCCCTGTGGATAGTCGCTGCCAGCGGCGGCGCGGTCGAAGTAGCGGTTGACGAACTCGAACATGCTGCCCATGCACGTCCTCCGGAAGGCGGCGGTCTCGGCTGATAGAATACGGTCGATCCGGCGCCGCGCGAGGAGTTCGCTGACATGTCGACGTTCGTGTTCGTTTTCGCCGTCTGCGCGGCCGAGTAGCGCAGAGTGGAACGATCCGCGCCTTCCGCCCCCGATCCTGTCGCGCGCTACCGGCAGTGGTTCGACGAAGCCGCCGCGGCTGGCGGTGACGATCCGCGAGCCGCCTGCCTGACAACGGCGGCGGCCGACGGCCGGCCGTCGAGCCGCATGGTGCTCGTGCAGTACTTCGACGCGCGCGGCTTCGCCTTCTTCACCAACCTCGAGAGCCGCAAGGCGCGCGAGATGGCCGCGCGGCCGTCCGTGGCGCTCTGCACCTACTGGCACGCGACCAACCGTCAAACGCGCGTCGAAGGCGACGTCGTCCGCATCCCAGACGATGAAGCCGACACATATTTCGCGACGCGTCCTCGTGAGAGCCAGATTGGCGCGTGGGCCTCGCGCCAGAGCGAGCGGCTCGCCTCGCGCGCGGAGCTCGAGGCGCGCGTCGCGGCCGTCGCGGCCGAATATGCTGGCGGCGCCGTGCCGCGGCCGCCGTTCTGGTCCGGCTTCCGTATCGTGCCCACGACGATCGAGTTCTGGACGTCGCTGCCTGGACGCCTGCACGAGCGCGAGCTCTTCGAACGCACCGCCGATGGCTGGCGGTCGATGCTGCTGTATCCATGACACCACGCCCACCGTCCGTCCCTCCGGTCGACCCGGCCGCCGATCCCGTCGAT
>CALFMR010000536.1 GCA_937880585.1 uncultured Acidobacteriota bacterium | reverse complement strand
GAACATCGGGATCGGGTGCGCCTCGATCGGGTCGAGCCGAGCCAGATGCCGTTCGGCGCCGGGCCCGCGGCCGCCGACGCTGACGGGGCGCATCGGCTGGGGCACGCGGCGTACTTCGCCGAGCTCGTCGACGAGTGGGCGCCCGAGAATGCCGCGAACGAGCGGCTGTTCCGCTTGGGCGCGGCCGTCGCCAGTGCGCTCGTGAGCGCGCAGTCGGTCGACGCGCTGGCGCGGTACTTCGAGTACTGGTTGCTGCGGCTCGAAGGCGTCTACCCGGCGCTCGATCGGTGTCCACGCTGTGGACGCGACACGTTCGGCGAAGGCGCGGTGTTCGTCGTCGCGGACCGCGCCTACGTGTGCCGGAACTGTTCGGCGGGCGGTCTGAAGCTCTCGGCCGAAGCGGTCGGGTTCCTGCGCACGTCGGGACGGCTGGCGCCGATCGACGCGGCCGCGGCGGCCGTTGGCGTGGGGCCGTTACGTGAGATCGAGCAGGCACACCATGCGCTCATGGCCCTGCACCTGGACAAGGAACTGCGCTCGGCGCGAGTCGTGAGGGAGTTGAGACCGGCAACGTGACGCTTCAGGACCTGATCTTCAAACTGTCGGACTACTGGGCGGCGCAAGGCTGCCTCGTGCAGCAGCCGCTCGACATCGAGATGGGCGCCGGCACGATGCATCCCGAGACGTTCCTGCGGGTGCTCGGGCCGCAGCCGTGGAACGTCGCCTACGTGCAGCCGTCGCGCCGGCCGGCCGACGGCCGCTTCGGCGAAAACCCGAATCGCCTGTTCAAGCACCATCAGTTCCAGGTCATTCTCAAGCCCGCGCCCGACGACGTGCAGGATTTGTATCTGCAGAGTCTCGAGGCCTGCGGCATCGACCTGCGCGCGCACGACGTGCGATTCGAGGAAGACAACTGGGAATCGCCGACGCTCGGTGCCTGGGGCATCGGCTGGCAGGTGCTCTACGACGGCCTCGAGATCACGCAGTTCACCTACTTCCAGCAGGCGGGCGGCCTGGACCTGTCGCCGATCTCGGTCGAGCTGACCTACGGGCTCGAGCGATTTGCCATGGCGCTCCAGGGCGTCGACAACGTGTACGACCTGCAATGGGCGCCGGGCGTGCCGTATCGGGACGTGCGGCTGCGCGACGAGATCGAGCAGTCCAAGTACGCCTTCGGCCAGGTGGATCTCCCCGAGGGACAGTTCGCCGAGTTCCACCGCGAGATGTTCAATCGCAATTACGACTTCGCGCGCGCGCTCATCGCGTCCGACCTGGTGTTGCCCGCGCTCGACTATTGCCTGAAGTGTTCGCACTTGTTCAACGTGCTCGACGCGAGCAACAGCATCGGCGTGACCGAGCGCACGGCCTACATCCTGCGCGTCCGTCAGCTCGCCGTCGCGATTGCGAAGCGCTGGGTCGAGACGCAGCCCGCCGAAGGAGCCGTCCATGGATCGTGAGCTGCTCCTCGAGCTCGGCGTCGAAGAGCTCCCGGCCTCGTGGCTGCCGCCGCTCACGACCGAGCTCGCCGCTCGCCTCCACGCACGGCTGACCGAAGCGGGGCTCCCGACGAAGGTCGCGATCGAGTCGCACGCAACGCCGCGGCGGCTCGCGGCGTGTGTGCCCGAGCTCGTCGATCGGCAGGAAGACCGCGACGAGACCGTCACCGGACCACCCGTGAGCGCGGCCTTCGACGCCGAAGGCCATCCGACGCCCGCCGGGCTCGGCTTCGCGCGCAAGCTCGGCGCGGACTTCGACGCGCTCGTCCAGGTCGACACGCCGCGCGGGAAGTACCTGTCGTATACGCGGCATCTGCGCGGCCGGGCGACGGTCGACGCGCTGCCCGACGTGCTGACGAAGGTCCTGCGCGACCTGACGTTCCCCAAGCACATGCACTGGGACGCGCAGCTCGAGGACGGCAAGGGCGAGCTCGTCTTCGGCCGGCCCATCCGCTGGCTTCTTTTTCTCTACGGCGGACGCGTCGTGCCGTTCACGATTGCGCGGCAGGCGAACGCGTCGAGTCCGCGTGTGCAGGACGTGACGTCGGGCGCGGTGACCTACGGCCACCGGTTCCTCGCGACGAGCGGCCGCGCGGGCCGCGCGATCAAGGTCCGCAGCTTCGATGAGTACCGCAAGAAGCTCGCGGAGAACTTCGTGGTCCTCTCGCGTATCGAGCGGAAGGATCGCATCCTGCGCGAGCTCGAGGCCCAGGCGCGCAAGATCGGCGGCCGCGCGATGCTGCAGCAGCACGCGCAGGCCGAGGCGCTGCTCGAGGAAGTGCCCGACCTCGTCGAGTTCCCGGCCGTGGTCGCCGGCGCGTTCAGCGCGGAGTTCCTGACGCTGCCCGAGGAAGTGCTGACGACGACGCTCATTCACCATCAGCATTTCTTTCCGGTGCAGTCACCGGCGGGCGCGCTGATGCCGGCGTTTCTCGCGGTGACCAACACGCAGACGAACAACGAACGCGCGATTGCGACCAACGCCGAGCGCGTCGTCACGGCGCGGCTGCGCGATGCGCGATTTTTCTGGGACGCGGACCGGCAGGCGGGACTCGAAGCGCGGCTGCCGCGGCTCGAAACGCTGTCGTTCCATCAGAAGCTCGGATCGTACGCGGACAAGACGGCGCGGATCGAGCGGCTCGCGGCGTGGATTGCGACCGAGATCTTCGAGCGGCCCGGCGAGGCTGCCGCTGCGGCGCGCGCGGCCAGACTCGCGAAGGCGGATCTGGCGACCGACATGGTGCGCGAGCTCACCGAGCTGCAGGGCACGATGGGCGGCATTTACGCGCGCGAGGCCGGCGAGCCGGAGGCGGTGTGGAAGGCGATTGCCTTTCACTATCTGCCGATCGCCGTCGAAGCCGACGCCGCGCCGCGGCCGGATGCGCTCGGCGCCGCGCGGGTCACCTGGGCCGCCGTGTCGCTGGCGGACAAGCTCGACACGCTCGCGCAACTGTTCTCGATTGGCGAGCGGCCGACTGGATCGCGCGATCCGTACGGGCTGCGTCGCGCCGCGCACGGCGTGCTGCGGATCCTCATCGACGCCGAGCCGCTCGCGGGCGTGGCCGTGCGGCCCGCAATCGGGACGCTCGTGGCACGCGCGTTCGCCGATGCGTCGTCGGCCGAGGCGGCTCCCGAGCTCGAGGCGTTCCTCGTCGAGCGGCTGCAGTACGTGCTCGAAGCGCGCGGCGCCGATCGGCGCAACGCGCGCAGCGTGCTCGCCGGACGGACGGAGGTCCGCGTGGCGGATGCCGCGGCCAACCTCGCCGCGCTCGCCGCGCTCGCGAAGTCGCCGTCGTTCCAGCAGCTCGCGACGGCGTTCAAGCGCGTGCGGAACATCGCGCGTGAGCTCGCGGACGAGCCGGCCGGCGCGCCCGACCTGCGCGCGGCGCTCACCGAGCCGGCCGAGATCGCGCTCTTCGACGAGATCGAGCGCCGTCAGCCGGTCATCGACCGCGCGGTGGCCGAGGGACGTGGATTCGACGCGGCCTACGAGTCGGCGGCCGGCTTCGAGCCGGTCGTGGCGCGGTTCTTCGACGAGGTCTTCGTCATGAGCGACGACCTCGCATTACGCGAGGCGCGGCTGCGCCTCATGAAGCGGTTGGAACGGGTCATCCTGCAACTGGGCGACATTTCGGAAATCGTGGCATCGGAGTAGAGAGACAGATGGCGAAACAGGCGAAGAGGCAGTCCAGCGCGAAGCGATCGGCGACGACACGGCGTCCGGCGAAGGCCGCCAAGGCGGCAAAGAAGCCGGCGACGAAAGCGGCGAAGTACGTCTACTGGTTCGGGAAGAAGACCGACGGCCACGGCGGCATGAAGCCGCTGCTCGGCGGCAAGGGGGCCAACCTCGCGGAGATGTGCCGCATCGGCCTGCCCGTGCCGCCCGGGTTCACGATCACGACCGAGGTGTGCACGTACTACTACGCGCACGGCCGGTCGTATCCGGCCGCACTCGACGCGCAGGTCAAAGCCGGCGTTGCGTCGATCGAACGGCAGACGGGCAAGGCGCTGGGCGATCTGAAGAATCCGCTGCTCGTCTCGGTCCGGTCGGGCGCGCGCGACTCGATGCCCGGGATGATGGACACGATCCTCAATCTCGGCTTGAACAATCAAACGGTCGAGGCGCTCGCCGCCAAGACGAGCAACCCGCGCTTTGCGTGGGACTGTTATCGCCGCTTCGTCCAGATGTACGGCGACGTCGTGCTCGGCGTGCAGAAGCGGCCCGACGAGGACCACGAGCCGTTCGAGACCGTCATTCACACGTTGAAGCACGAGCGCTACCACGAGGACATCGAAGACACGCGGCTCACGGTCGAGGATCTGAAAGAGCTCGTCGCGCGCTTCAAGGCGCTCGTCAAGGAGCGCGCCGGCAAGGCGTTCCCCGATTCGCCGTGGGAGCAGCTCATGGGCGCCGTGGGCGCCGTGTTCGGATCGTGGATGAACGACCGCGCGATCGTCTATCGCCGCAAGTACAACATCCCGAGCGAGTGGGGCACGGCCGTCAACGTGCAGGCGATGGTCTACGGCAACACCGGCGACGAGTCCGGATCGGGCGTCGCGTTCACGCGCAACCCGGCCAACGGCGAGAAGGAGTTCTACGGCGAATTCCTCATCAACGCGCAGGGCGAGGACGTCGTCGCCGGCGTGCGAACGCCGGAGCCCGTGGCGCAGTTGAAGCAGGAGATGCCCAAGGCCTACCGCGAGCTGGAGCGCATCCGCCAGACGCTCGAGCGGCACTTCAAGGACGTGCAGGACTTCGAGTTCACGATCGAGGACGGCGTCGTCTACATGCTGCAGACGCGCAACGGCAAGCGCACGGCCATGGCGGCGCTGAAGTTCTCGATGGACATGCAGAAGGAGAAGCTCATCGACTGGAAGACGGCGGTGCTGCGCAATCCCGCCGACCAGCTCGATCAGCTGCTCGCGCCCGTGTTCGACGCCGCCGACGTCGCGCGCGCGAAGACGATCGCAACGGGCCTGCCCGCCGGTCCCGGTGCGGCGTCCGGTCAGATTTATCTCAACGCCGACCGCGCGGTCGCCGCGGCCGAGAAGGGCGAGAAGGTACTGCTCGTCCGGCTCGAGACGTCGCCCGAGGACCTGCGCGGCATGATCGCGGCCGAGGGCATTCTCACGGCGCGCGGCGGCGTGTCGTCGCACGCGGCGCTCGTCGCGCGGCAGATGGGCAAGGTCTGCGTCTGCGGTGCGGCGGCCGTCGAGGTCGACTACCAGGCGCGCACGGTCTCGGCCGGCGGCCAGACGTTCAAGGAAGGCGAGTGGCTGTCGATCGACGGCACGGCGGGGAAGGTCTATGCCGGGCGTGTGAAAACGGCACCGTCCGAGATCATCGCCGGCCTGCTCCATGGTGACGAGGCGGCGAAGCGGACCGAGAAGTTCAAGCACTTCCAGCAGCTCATGAAGTGGTGCACCCAGGCCACGCGCCTCGACGTGCGCACGAACGCCGACACGCCGGAGCAGACGGCCAACGCCATCGCCTTCGGCGCGAACGGCATCGGCCTCTGCCGCACCGAGCACATGTTCTTCGAGGGCGACCGCATCGACGCGATGCGCGAGATGATCCTCGCCGAGACGCTCGAGGCGCGCCAGGCCGCGCTCGCGAAGCTGCTGCCGTACCAGCGCGACGACTTCGCGGGCATCTTCCGCGCGCTCGGCGGACGGCCGGGGACGATTCGCTTCCTCGATCCGCCGCTGCACGAGTTCCTGCCGCACACGAAGGAGCAGCAGGCCGAGCTCGCGAAGAAGATGGGCGTGCCGGTCGAGCGTATCCACGCGCGCGTCGAAGGGCTGCACGAGTTCAATCCGATGCTCGGCTTTCGTGGCTGCCGGCTCGGGATCGTCTACCCCGAGATTTCGGCCATGCAGGCTCGCGCCATCTTCGAGGCCGCGGCCATCGTGCAGAAGGAAGGGACGAAGGTTCGGCCCGAGATCATGATTCCGCTCGTCGGCTTCAAGCGTGAGCTCGATCTCCAGCTCGAGGTCGTGCACCGCACGGCGCGCGAGGTGCAGGCCGAGCGGAAGATCAAGCTGAATTACCTGGTCGGCACGATGATCGAGATCCCGCGCGGCGCGCTCACCGCGGACGAGATCGCGCAGTCGGCGGAGTTCTTCAGCTTCGGCACGAACGACCTCACGCAGACCGGCCTCGGCATGTCGCGCGACGACGCGGGGTCGTTCCTGGGGCCGTACGCGGAGCTGGAAATCATCGCGCGCAATCCATTCGCGACGATCGACCAGACGGGCGTCGGCCAGCTCGTCGAGATCGGCACGGCGAAGGGCCGGGCCACGCGGCCGGACCTGAAGGTCGGCATCTGCGGCGAGCACGGCGGCGATCCGGCGTCGGTGCAGTTCTTCCATCGCGTCGGGTTGAATTACGTGAGCTGCTCGCCGTTCCGCGTGCCCGTGGCGCGGCTGGCGGCGGCTCAGGCGGCGCTCCTCGACGGCGCGCGCCGATAGCGACCGGACCAACGCGCGCTGCCGGTCACGGCCGGCGGCGCGCGCGGCGTCCGATGAAGGGCCGCGCATGCGCACGATCTTCGTCCATCGCGACGGGACCACGCGGCAGGTCGACGCCGTCGATCCCGCATGGCTGGCGCCCGACGCGCCCGAGGTCGTCTGGGTCAACCTGGACCACCCGACCGACGCCGACCGTCCGCTGCTCGAGGACGTGTTCCACTTCCACGAGCTCGCGGTCGAAGACGCGCTCGCCGAGCGTCACCATCCCAAGATCGAGCGCTACGATCAGTTCCTCTATCTGATCCTGCACGGCGTCGGCACGCGCGAACATCACGCGGGCTTCGAGACGCGCGACGTCGACTTCTTCCTGGGCCGCAACTATCTCGTCACGGTTCACACGACCGAATCGCCGTCAATCGTGGCCGAGCAGGAGCTGTGCACGAAGCACCATACGGTGATGGCCGAAGGGCCCGTCGCGCTGCTGCACCGCATCGCGGACCACATGGTCGATCGCTACCTGCCGTGCCTCGACGTGCTCGAGCAGCGCGTCGAGCGGGTCGAGGCCGCGATCTTCAGCCGTCGGCACGGCAATCCGCTGCACGACGTGCTGCGGCTGAAAAGCGATGTCGCCTCGCTTCGGCGCGTCGCCGGCCCCCAGCGCGACGTCATCGGCCGGCTCGCCCGTCGCGAGTTTCCCGAGATTCCCGATGCCATGGCGTACCGCTTCCGCGACATCTACGACCATCTCGTGCGGATTGCCGACGAAGCGACGTTCTTCCAGGATCGGTTGACCGGCCTGCTCGACGCCTATCTCTCGACGCAATCGAATCGCATGAACCAGGTGATGAAGGTCCTCACGCTCATCGCCACGATCTTCATGCCGCTCACCGTCGTCACCGGCATCTACGGGATGAATGTCGCGCTGCCGCATTGGCCGGGCGGCGACGCGGGGCAGTTCTGGTGGATTCTCGCGTTCATGGCGGTCATGACCGCGGCCATGATGTGGTGGTTCCGCTGGATGGAGTGGCTGTGACGCGCGTCCGCCGGCTGCCGCTCGATCTGGCCAACCAGATTGCGGCCGGCGAGGTCGTCGAACGGCCGGCGTCGGTCGTCAAGGAGCTCGTCGAGAACGCCATCGACGCCGGCGCGCACCGTATCCGCGTCGCCATCGAGTTCGGCGGCAAGAAGCTCGTGCTCGTCGAAGATGACGGCGACGGGATGTCGGCCGAGGACGCGGAGCTGTCGATCGAACGTCACGCGACGAGCAAGATCGCGACGGCCGCCGATCTCGCGGCGATCCACACGCTTGGCTTCCGCGGCGAAGCGCTCCCGTCGATTGCATCGGTCTCGCGGTTCCGGCTGCGCACGCGCGCTCGCGGCACGCTGGCCGGCACCGAGATTCGCGTCGAGGCGGGACGCACGCTGGACGTCCGCGCGTGCGGCGCGCCCGAGGGCACGCTCGTCGAGGTGGGCGAGCTCTTCTTCAACCTGCCCGCGCGGCGCAAGTTTCTCAAGGCGGACACGGCCGAAGCGGCGCAGGTATCGCGCCTTCTCACGCAGATGGCGCTGGGGTATCCGGACATCGGCTTCCGGCTCGAGAGCGGCGAGCGCCGGCTGCTCGAGGCGCCGCCGGCGCGATCGATGGAGGAGCGCTTCTACCAGATCTACGGCGACCGCGCGGATCTCGTGCCCGTCGCCAAGGACGCGTCCGGCGTGACGGTGCACGGCTTCGTCGCGGCGCTCGGCGAGCAGGGGCCCGTACGTGGACCGCAGCACGTCTTCGTCAATCGCCGCATGGTGCGCGATCGCACGATCACGCACGCGATCCAGCAGGCTTACAGCGTCGCGACGATCAAAGAGCGCAGCCCCGAGGTCCACCTCTTCATCGAGCTGCCGGCCGATCGCGTGGACGTGAACGTCCATCCGACCAAGGCGGAAGTGCGGTTCCTCGATCAGGGCCTGGTCCACGAGATCCTGCGTCGCGCGGTCATCGACGCGCTCGGCCATACGGCGGCGCCCGAGATCGTGCTCGCACCCGCGGTCAGCGCGGATCTGCCGCAGGCGGCTGGTTTGCCGCTCGGCGTCGCGTGGCCGTCGGTGCCGGCGCGTCCGACAGGTCTCGCCGCGGGAAGCGTGTGGCCGCCCGTCGCAGGTGTTC
>CALFMR010000535.1 GCA_937880585.1 uncultured Acidobacteriota bacterium | reverse complement strand
TCGGGACGTGTCACCGGCGGCAGCGCGCGATCGAATCGCGCGGACGGGACGATCTGCTCGAACGCGCGCACACGCTCGGCGGCGACCCAGTAGGCGTGGTCGCCGGAACGCGCGATGCCCGCGCGGTTCGTGGCGGCGAGCTCGTCGAACCACGTCTGCCAGCTCGGCACGGCATCCGACAGCCGATCGGCCAACCAGCCGCGCGGCTTACCGGCTTCGGCGCGCGTCGGCGTCGGGATCGCGATCAACGTGAGCAGCGCATCATGGAGATCATCGGCCGTGCGGACGTCGGGCCATGCCTGATCGCGGACGGCGTCGATAGCCGCCGGATCGAGCCGGCCAATCTCGGAGAGCACCGTCTCGGGCAGCGTGCGCCGCAGGGCGACCGCTCTCGTCCGCCGTTCTTCGAGCGGCGCGTCGTCGAGGAACGCGTAGGGGTTCGCGTTGAGGATCTCGTGCGAGAACACCGACGGCACCGGCGTGTCGACCGCGACGCACCGGATCGATCCGTCGTCGATGCCCGCCAGCACGCCGAGGAAGCCGTCGACGTCCATCGCCTCGGTGAGGACGTCTTTCATCACCTCGCGCACGAGCGGGTGGTCGGGAATACCGATGTCGCCTTCGATGTTCTCCTGACAGGCCGCGACGTCGGGAAAGACGGTCGCGAGCAGGTCGTCGGCGTGCAGGCGCTGGAGATGAATCGGAATCTTGCGTCCACCGCGGAAGCGCAGGAGCGCGAGCGCGCGGCCCGCATCCCAGCGCCAGCGCGTGCCGAAGAGCGGCGAGGCGAGCGCCGCCTGCTCGAGGATCTCACGCGCCGACGCCGGACGCAGGAAACGAAAGACGTCGGCGAGCGGAAAGCTGTGCTGCTCGGCCAGCGCGATCACGATGCCGTTGTCGGTGGCGGCCGCCTGCAGCTCGAAGTTGAACGACCGGCAGAAGCGCTTACGCAGCGCGAGTCCCCACGCCTTGTTGATTCGCGCGCCGAATGGGGCATGAATGACGAGCTGCATGCCGCCGCCCTCGTCGAAGAATCGCTCGGCGACGACCGTCCGTTCCGCAGGCACGGCGCCGAGGACCGCGCGCGTCGTCACGACGTACTCGACGAGCTGCTCGGCGGCGGACCGATCGAGGCCGCAGGACGTCTCGATCCAGGCGACGGCCCGGTCGGCCGTTGCGGCGCGCGCGGTGGCTGCGCCGGGTACAACGTCAGTCGTCAGCTCGTCGATCGTCTGTCGCACGCGGCTGACGTAGGTCGAAAGTTCCGTCGTGCGTCCGGGCGCTTCGCCGCGCCAGAAGGGGATGGTGGGCGGCGCGCCGTGCGCGTCCTCGACGAGCATCCGGCCCGCAATCGTCACGCGCCGGACGCGCCACGAGGCGTTGCCGAGCAGCATGACGTCGCCGGCCATGCTCTCGACGGCGAAGTCCTCGTCCACGGTTCCGACGACGATGCCTTCCGGCTCGGCGACGACCGTGTACAGCCCGCTCTCTGGGATCGCGCCACCGTTCGTGATGGCGGCGAGCCGGGCGCCGCGGCGCGCACGCAGGCGGCCGTTGACTTGATCGCGGTGCAGATACGCGCCGTAGCGACCTCGCCGGGCCGCGATGCCTTCGGCGAGCATGCCGACGATGTCGTCGAAGTCGGCGCGCGCGAGATGACGGTACGGGTGTGCGCGCGTGACGCGTGCGAAGAGCGCCTCCTCGTCCCAGTCCTCGGCTGCGCACATCGCGACGATCTGCTGGGCGAGGACGTCCAACGGCGCGTCAGGCACGACGAGCCGGTCCAGCTCGCCGTCTCTAATGGCGAGCACGAGCGCCGCGCACTCGACGAGCTCATCGCGCGTCGTTGCGAAGAATCGTCCCTTCGGGACGGCGCCCCGCCAATGACCCGCGCGTCCGAGACGCTGCACGGCCGCCGAGATCGACCGCGGCGGCCCGACCTGGCAGACGAGATCGATCGTGCCGACGTCGATGCCGAGCTCGAGCGAGGCCGTGGCCACGACCGCGCGGAGCTGACCGGATTTGAGACGCTGCTCCGCGTCGAGCCGGATGCGGCGCGCGAGGCTGCCGTGATGCGCGGCCACCGCGTCGGCGCCGAGTCGTTCGGCGAGATGGTGCGTCACGCGCTCGGAGAGGCGCCGCGTATTGACGAAGATGAGCGTCGAGCGGTGCGCCTGGACGAGCGCGGCGATCCGGTCGTAGATCTCGTCCCACAGCTCGTGCGCCGCGACCGCACCAAGATCGCTCGCAGGGACCTCGACGCCGACGTCGAGCTCGCGCCGCCGCTCGACCTCGACGATGACGGGATC
>CALFMR010000534.1 GCA_937880585.1 uncultured Acidobacteriota bacterium | reverse complement strand
GCTTCACGCGCGCGACGTCGACGCCGATGCGGAGCCCGAGCCGCTCGAGCCGCCGACGCGCCCGGTGTGGGAGCTCGGCCTGCCGACGCCGATTCCGTCGCCGCACGTCGCCGACGTGCCGGTTCCAGCCGCGGGCGCCACGAGCGCGGTCTCGCTCGTCAACGCGTTCTCGGCGCTCCTCGCGGAGCAGTCGAACCGCAACGCCGCCGCCGCGCCCGCGGTCGTGTCGGAGGCCAGCGTCGAAGACGCCGTGCGTCGCGTGCTCGCGCGAATGACGGACGACCTCGTCCGCCGCCTCGTCGTCGAAACGGCGGAGCGGCTGATTCGCGAGGAGATCGAGAAGATCAAGGCCAGCCCCGAATACCCGTCCGATCCCGCCTGCACGTTCCGCCCGCGTCATCGTAGAATTGTCAGACGTCTCGCCGGCCCACCCCGCGGCCGCGCGCCGACGTCCTGCATGCCCCAATCGCCCCACGTTCCCGACAAACCCGCGCTCGAAGGCCTCGAAGCGAAATGGCGCGCGATCTGGGATCGCGATCGCATCTACGCGTTCGATCGATCCGCCGCGCGCGATCGCGTCTACTCGATCGATACGCCGCCGCCGACCGTCAGCGGATCGCTGCACGTCGGCCACGTCTTCTCCTACACGCACACCGACATCGTCGCGCGCTTCCAGCGGATGCAGGGCAAGGCCGTCTTCTATCCGATGGGATGGGACGACAACGGCCTGCCGACCGAGCGGCGCGTGCAGAACTACTACGGCGTCCGCTGCGATCCGTCGCTGCCGTACGACGCGTCGTTCACGCCGCCGTTCGACGCGGCCGCCGGCCGGCCGGCCAAGTCCGGCACGTCGCCGATCTCGATCTCGCGGCCGAACTTCGTCGAGCTGTGCGTGCGGCTGACGGTTGAAGACGAAAAGGCCTTCGAGCACCTGTGGCGCCAGCTCGGCCTGTCGGTCGACTGGTCGATGACCTACACGACCATTGGCCGACGCGCGCAGCTCGTGTCGCAGCGCGCCTTCCTCAACCTCGTCGAACGCGGCGCCGCGTACCAGGTCGAAGCGCCGACGCTCTGGGACGTCGACTTCCGCACGGCGGTCGCGCAGGCCGAGCTCGAAGATCGCGAAACCACTGGCGCGTACCATCGCCTGCGCTTCGCGCCTGCCGACGGTCGCGGCGCGGTCGAGATCGACACGACGCGGCCGGAACTGCTGCCCGCGTGCGTGGCGCTCGTCGCGCATCCCGATGACGCGCGCTACCAGGCGCTCTTCGGCCGTGACGTGTTGACGCCGCTCTTCCGCGCGCCCGTCCCCGTGCGGCCGCATCCGCTCGCCGATCCCGAGAAGGGCACCGGCATCGCGATGATCTGCACCTTCGGCGACGTTACCGACGTCGTCTGGTGGCGCGAACTGGGCCTGCCCGTGCGCGCCATCCTGCAGCCGAACGGCACGCTCGGCGCGGGTGACTGGGGCGCGGCGAATTGGCCGTCGCGCGATCCGGAGGCCGCTGCGCGCCACGGCCGCGAGCTCGCGGGTCTGTCGACCGTGAAGGCACGCGCGCGCATCGTTGATCTCCTCCGTGAGAGCGGCGATCTCATCGGCGATCCGCGGCCGATTACTCATCACGTCAAGTTCTTCGAGAAGGGCGATCGTCCCCTCGAGATCATCACGAGCCGGCAGTGGTTCATTCGGACGATGGAGCTGCGCGACACGCTTCTCGCGCGTGGTCGCGAGCTGCGCTGGGTGCCGCACCACATGCTCGCGCGCTACGAGAACTGGGTGAACGGCCTGAGCGGCGACTGGTGCGTCAGCCGCCAGCGGTTCTTCGGCGTGCCGTTTCCGGTCTGGTATCGCGTGCGCGAGGACGGATCGGTGGACTACGACGCGCGGCTCCTGCCCGATCGATCGCGTCTGCCGATCGATCCGTCGACCGACGCGCCCGACGGCTATCGTCCCGAACAGCGCAACGCGCCGGGCGGATTCATGGGCGATCCCGACATCATGGACACGTGGGCGACATCCTCGCTCACGCCGTTCATCGTGTGCGGTTGGGGGAGCGACGACGATCTCTGGCGCCGCACGTTTCCAATGGACCTGCGTCCGCAGGCGCACGACATCATCCGCACGTGGCTGTTCTCGACCGTGCTGCGATCCGAGCTCGAGACGCACGAACTGCCGTGGGCGACGACCGCCATTTCCGGCTGGGTGCTCGACCCCGATCGGAAGAAGATGTCGAAGTCCAAGGGCAACGTCGTGACGCCGCTCGGACTGCTCGACGAGCACGGGTCGGACGCGGTCCGCTACTGGGCGGCCAAGGGCGGCCCCGGCGTCGACACGGCGTTCGAGCCCGGGCAGATGAAAGTCGGCCGGCGGCTCGCGATCAAAGTGCTGAACGCGTCGCGCTTCGTGCTGATGAAGCCCGCGCCAGTCGGTCCCGTGCGCGAGCCGGTCGATCGCGGGATGCTCGCGGCGCTCGCCGTTCTCGTCGACGAGACCACGCGCGATCTCGCGGCCTACGATTACGCGTCCGCGCTTCGCCGCACGGAGGACTTCTTCTGGAGCTTCTGCGACGACTACATCGAGCTCGTCAAACGCCGGCGCGCCGAGGATGGTGAGGGCGCGGCTTCGGCGAATCGCGCCGCGCAGACGGCGCTCGACGTGCTGCTGCGGCTGTTCGCGCCGTTCCTGCCGTTCGTCACCGAGGAAGTGTGGTCGTGGTGGCGCGACGGCTCGGTGCATCACGCGCGCTGGCCGCATGTTGACGAGATCCAGGCGGTGATCGAACAGGCCACTGATGACGCCGGTGCCGCGGACGCGTGGGTACATGCGCGCGCGGTCACCGCGAAGATTCGCCAGGCGCGATCGGGCGCATCCATCGGCTTCGGCACACCCGTCACCGCGTCGCTTCGGCTGCCCGAGGCGGACCGCGCGTCGTGGCCGCTCGTCGAGCGCGACGTGCTCGCCGGCAACAACGTGATCGACGCGTCGGTCACCTTCGTCCCAGATGTCTTCGATGTCACGATCGAGCCTCGGCCCGCGTAGGCCTGACCCGCTCGCGCCCGAGGTCTATCGCGATCTCGTCCGCCGCGCGCTCGCCGAGGATCTCGGTACGGGCGACGTGACGACCTCGGCAACCGTGCCGGCGTCAGCGGTGGGACGCGGCATCCTTCTCGCCAAAAGCGCGTGCGTCGTCGCCGGGCTCGACGTGTTCCGTGAAGTGTTCGCACAGGTGGCCCCGTCCGTCGTCGTCGACGCGACGGCCACCGACGGCGATCACGTCGAACCAGGCGACGTAATGGCGCGCCTGAGGGGCCCGGCGGCCGCGCTGCTGACGGGAGAGCGCACCGCGCTCAACTTCCTTCAGTACCTCTCCGGCATCGCCACGCTCACGCGCACGTTCGTCGACGCGGCGGGCGAACATCTCGGCGTGCTCGACACGCGCAAGACCACGCCGACGTTCCGTCTGCTGGCGAAGTACGCCGTGCGATGCGGCGGCGGGATCAATTATCGGATTGGCCTGTACGACGGCATCCTGATCAAAGACAACCACATCCGTCTGGCGGGTGGCGTCGTGGAGGCCGTGCGGCGCGCGCGTGCGGCCGGGCCGGCGCTGCCGGTCGAAGTCGAGACGCAAAGTCTCGCCGAAGTGGATGCGGCGCTCGACGCGGGCGCCGACATCATCATGCTCGACAACCTCGACGACGAGACGACGCGACGCGCGATCGCGCGCATCGCCGGGCGTGCGCGGGTCGAGCTGTCGGGCGGCATGACGGTCGCGCGCGTCCGCACGCTCGCCGATTGCGGGGCCGACTGGGTGTCGGTCGGCGCGATCACGCACTCGGCGCCGGCCGCCGACATCAGCCTCGAGATCGAACTGGATGCCGCATGACGACCGAACGGCTCCCGCCGGATCTCGCGGCAGCGATCGCGCGATCGGCCGACGCGCTCGGTCCCTTCGCGCGCCTGCGGCACGTAGCCGAGACCGACTCGACCAACGACATCGCGCTGGCGCTGGCCGCGGGCGGTGAGCCGGAGGGCACCGGCGTCATCGCGGACGTACAGCGGCAGGGCCGCGGCCGTCGTGGCCGCGAGTGGTTCTCGCCGCCAGAGGCCGGCGTCTATCTGTCGGTCATCGTCCGCCCGCGCGGCGAGTCCACGGGCTGGGCGCTCTTGACTCTTGGCATCGGCGTGGCCGCCGCGCGCGCGATTCGCGCGCAGTCGGGACTGCCCGTCGAGTTGAAGTGGCCGAACGATCTCGTCATCGGCCGGCCGTGGCGCAAGCTCGGTGGAGTGCTGTGCGAAACCTCGGGCGCGCGGGGCGGCGTCGATGCCGTGGTCGTTGGTCTCGGCGTCAACCTGCTGCGCGCGGCGTATCCGCCCGAGTTGGCCGAGCGCGCAACCTCGATCGAGACCGAGCTCGGGCGCCCGATCGATCGCGCGCTGCTCGTCGCGGCGCTTCTCGTCGAGATGCGCGCCATCGTCGAACGGCTGCACGCTGGAGAGCGCGAACACGTTCGCGCGGCGTGGCGTGCGTTCGCGAGCGGCGGACTCGCCGGCGCGCCCGTGAGCTGGCAGGACCAGGGACGTGAACGCCGCGGCCGCGCCGAGGATATCGACGTCGACGGCGCGTTGCTCGTTCGGTCGGACGGCCGCGTCGAGCGCGTCATCGCCGGCGACGTGTTGTGGGACTGACGATGGATCCGCGCGCACAGCGAGTTGACGCCGACCAGGGGCCGACGCTGGACATCGCGGCGTACTGCCGGCGCGTCGAGGAACACCTGACGCAGGTCAACGAAGGCCATCTCGTCCGCATCGTCGGACAGGGCTTCGAGCTCGTACGACGGTGGGCAGCGACGGGCGTGCCTCTTTCGGTCGTGTGTCGCGGCATCTCGGCGCGCGCGGACCGGCATCGGGCTCGACGCGTGAAGCGGCCGCTGCGCATCGAGTTCTGCGAAGGCGACGTCGCGTCGCTGTACGACGAGTGGCGGCGCGCGGTGGGTGTCGGGTCGCTCGCGGGGGACGCGGTGGGCGCTGACGCGGCTGTACGCGAAGAGGCGGCCGCGGCCGAGACTGACGGCCCGCGTGCCCGCCGGCCGTCGCTCGCCAAACACATCGACCGCGCAATCGAACGGCTCGCGCGCCTGGGCGGTCGGCTGGACTGGCCGGAGTCGCTGCAGCGCGCCGTGCAGACCGCGCTCGACTCGCTGACGGTGATACGGGATGCCGCGAAGACGCGTGGATCGGATCGCGACGCGCTCGCCGAGCGGCTGCGCGTCGTCGATGCCGATCTGCTGCGCATCGCGCGCGCGGCGCTCGACGCGGCGGCGCGTGAGGCCGTTCGCGCCGAAGCCGTCGAAAATCTCTCCGCCTATCGTGCCCGCATGGATCCAGCCGCGTGGGAGGCGAGCGTCGACCGCAGCATCGACGCGCTCGTGCGCGAACGGTTCCTCCTGCCGACGATCGATCCCGATGCCTGATCGGCCATCGCGGCGATCGACGCGTCCAGCGCGTCGCATCTTCGGCGGCCGCACGCGCGTGCCCTCGTCACGCGAGTCATCTGGACGCGTCATCGAGCTTGACATCGAGCGTCCCGTCGCCGGCGGCCGCATGCTGGCGCGCGGCGGTTCCGGCGTCGTGCTGGTGGCCGGCGCGATTCCCGGGGAGCGCGTTCGCGTCGAGATCGAACGCACCGGCCGCGGTGTGTCATGGGGACGTGTCGTCGACGTGATCGAAGCCAGCCCCGATCGTCGACCGGTCGCGAGCGATCCCGCCTGCGGCGGCCTGGCCTATGCGCACGTCGTCTACGAGCGTCAGCTCGCGCTGAAAGCCGAGGTCATCACGGATACGTTCCGTCGCGTTGGCCGCGTCACGCTAGCGGGTCGCGTCGCGGTGACGGCGTCGCCCGTCCGGGGCTATCGCATGCGCGCGCGCCTGCACTTGCACGACGGCCATGCCGGCTTTTTCCGAGAGGCGACGCACGACTGGTGCGACGCACGTGTCACGAGCCAGCTGCGCGACGAGACCTTGGCGACGGTCGACGCGGGTCTGACATGGCTTGGACCGGCCGCGGCCATGTGTCACGCGGTCATCGTTGCTGAGAATGTGACGGGCGACGATCGCGTGCTGCACCTGGAAGCCGACGACGACATGGTGCTCGACGCGGTGCGGCCGACACGCGATCTGCCGCACGGGCTCGCGGGCATGACGATGATGCGGCGCGGGGAGGTGGCGACGATCGCCGGCCGCGAGCGCGTGACCGACACGGCAGTGACACTGATGGGCGCGAATGCGCCCGTGCCGGCGTCGGCCACGTGGTCGCGCCGAGCCGCCTCGTTCTTTCAGGCGAATCGCTACCTGACGGGCGCGCTCGTGCGACACGTGCTGGAGCACGTGCGCGGAGCGCGCGTCGCTGACGTGTACGCGGGCGTCGGCTTGTTCGCGGTCGCGCTGGCGGCCGGCGGCACGTCGGTCCTCGCCATCGAAGGCGACCGGACGAGCGCCGTCGATCTCGAAGAGAACGCGCGGCCGTACGCCGCCCTGCTGCGTACGGTCCAGGCCGACGTGGCCGACGCCGCACGGTGGCTCGCGCCAGGGATGTTCGATGTCGTCATCGTCGATCCGCCGCGGAGTGGACTTTCCGACGCGGCGCGTGACGTCGTCATCCGCACCGGCGCGCCGTCCATCATCTACGTGTCGTGCGACCCGGCGACGCTCGCGCGCGACACCGCGCGCTTTCTCGCCGCCGGCTACGAGCTCGCGTCCATCCGCGCGTTCGACTTCTTCCCATCGACCGCACATATCGAAACCGTCGTCGTCCTGCATCGCGCGGCATACGGTGGGGCGTAGGGGCGGTCCCCGTGGCTGCCCGAATCAGCGACGGCCGCCGGCCGCGTTGACCAGCCCGCGAAAGAGCTCCGCGAATTCGCCGGTGGACCAGAAGTTCTCCGGGTGCCACTGGACGGCGACGCAGAACGTCGCCGATGGTTGTTCCAAGCCTTCGACGATGCCGTCGGGAGCGACGGCCGAAACGACGAGTCCAGGCGCGACGTTTTTGACGGCCTGATGATGGCGGCTGTTGACGGCGACGCGGCCGTCTCCGTCGAGACGCGCCTCGAGCAGGCGTGCCGCGTGCGTGCCCGCGTGGATCGTGACGTCGTGCGCTGGTGCGGCTTCGGGGCGGTCGCCCTTGTGCGAGATGGGTGTCGCGATCTCGGACGGGATGTCCTGCACGAGCGTGCCACCAGCCGCGACGTTCAGGGCCTCGATGCCGCGGCAGATGGCGAGGATCGGCACGTCGCGCGCCAGCGCGGCCTGGATGAGCGCGATCTCGTACTCGTCGCGCGTGGGATCGAGTTTCAGGTTGTCGTATCGAATGGATTCGCCGTAGCGTCGCGGCTCGACGTCGGCGCCCCCGGTGAAGAGCAGGCCGTCGCAGCGATCGAGGACCGTCGAGATGGCGTCGCGATCCGGCGCGATGACGAAGGGATCCGCGTCCGCGCGCGTGAGTGCCTCGAGATAGTCGGGTTTCGGCCAGCCGACGCCGATGACGGGCTTGCCGCCGCTCATCGTTCCGCCTCTGTCCGTGTCACATGCGCGTCGGCACGTGACAGCCCATCAGATCGAGCGCACGCGTGATTTGCCGGCCGGCATAGAGGACCGCGGCTGCGCGCCACAATCGTGGCTCGTCGCGCTCCTCGCGCAGGATCTGCTGCTGGTGATAGAACGCGTTGAACGCCTGGGCCAGGCCGAACGCGTACTTGGCGACGAGCGACAGCTCGAGCGACCGGACGGCCGCGTCGACGACTTCGTCGAGTCGCGCCGCTTCGAGCACCAGGTTCCACAGCGCGTCCGCGTCCTCGCCGCGCTCGATCGGACCGCGATCCAGCCGCGCGATCGCGGTGACGATGTCCGCCGGGCCGACGCCGTCGCGCTCGAGGAGCTTGGCGAGGATGTTGTTCGCGCGGACGGCCGCGTACTGGATGTACGGTCCGGTCTCGCCCTCGAAGCTCATCGCCTCGTCGATGTCGAACGCGATGACCTTGCCGCGCGTGAACTTCACGAGGAAGTACCGGACGGCGGCCGTCGCGATGGCGATGGCCGTGCGTCGCCGCTCGGCCGAGTCCAACTCGGCGTTGCGCGTTGAGACCTCGCGTTCGGCTCGTTCGATGAGCTGATCGATCAGGTCGTCGGCCTTCACGCCGAGGCCGCGCCGGCCCGACACCTCGACGAACGGCTTGTCCGTGTCGACCGCGGCTTCGTAGCCGAGCGCGCGGGCCGTCGCGTGCGACAGCGCCACCATCTCGTACGAGAAGTGCGTCGACTGGTCCGCCTGATCGACGAAGCCAATCTGGCGGAGCGCCTGCTTCAAGAGCTCTTGCAGATATGCCTGCCGCGAATCGATGACGTTGTAGACCGCACCGGCGTGCCCGAACGCGGGATGTGCGTCCGGCCCGGGCGTTGACGACGTCGCCCACAGTGCGCGGTCGCCCTCGCTCTCGAAAACGCGATACTCGAAGTCGCGCGCGAGCAGGCCGAACTTCCAGAACTGGTTCGCGATGTCCTTCCCGACGTACGTCACCGTGCCGTTCGATCGCACGATGACCTTCTCGCGCGCCTCGGCATCGTCCTCGTCGCCGGCGTCGTCGTTCGGCGTGGGGCCCGCGTCTTCAATCGGCATGACCCAACATCCGGCGAGACGGCCTTCCGTCCGGTAGAACACGGCCTCCCGCGCTTTGAGCTGCTCGAACGCGGTCGCCCAGAACTGCAGCCGCAGGATGTCGCCGGCCCAGGTGAGCAGATCGTACGCGACGTTCAGACGCTCCATCGTT
>CALFMR010000533.1 GCA_937880585.1 uncultured Acidobacteriota bacterium | reverse complement strand
CGTCGCCGGCATCGAAGGGCCGGTCCATGCCTACGTCGACGGCAAGCCGTACACCGGCAACCCGCGCGACATCGTCCTCCGCGCGCATGCTCAGATCACGCTCGAAGTCGGCACACCGCTCGTCACGCCGCCGACGTACGTATTTCCGGAGGGACTTTAAATAAAAGATGACACCGCGAGCCCCCGAGCGCAGCGAGGGCGGCGAGCGCCGTAGCGTTGGGGGTGGGGCCCCAACGCACTGCAAAAAAGATGACTGGCGAGCGTAGCGAGGGCGGCGAGCGCCGTAGCGCTGGGCGTGCAGCCCCAACGCACCGCAAAAAAGTTGACATCAGTGCGGCTAGAAGGCGACTCACGCGAAGACGCGACGATCGCGAAGGGGATAAGGGACAGAAAGCAAAAGAGCTGACACCGCCTGTCCCCTGGGCCTGAAGGCCCAGGGCTCCACAATCAAAAAAGGAGTGCCGCCATGGCCCATCGGCTTCGGTACGGACACGTCACGGTCGCCATCGTGGTGTGCATCGCAGCGGTGGCACAGGCCCCCGGTGCGGCGCGACAGGGACCTCCGCCGCCGTTCGCGCCGCCGCCAGGCGCTTCATCGAAGGCGCCTTCGGGCACGGGCGTCATCAGCGGTGTGGTTGTTGACGCCGCGACGGGCGCGGCGCTGACCGACGCCGTGGTGGTGCTGTCGCGGCGCGCGACCGGCGTCGTCCGGCAGCTCACCGACGCGAAAGGGCGCTTCATCTTCAGTCAACTCGTCGCGGGCGACGACTACATCGGCCTTCGCGCCACCAAGCCCGGATACTTCGATGGCGTGTACGGTTCGCGCAACGGCAAGGCGCAGCCGATCACGCTCGCCGATGGGCAGTGGCTGCAGGATCTGCGTATCGAGCTCGTGCGGCCGGGCGCGATTGGCGGCACGGTCGTCGACGAACGCGGCGAGCCCATCGTCGGCGCCTACGTGCGCGCGCTCGCGCAGGTGATCGTGGCCGGCGCGCCGCACTTGGCCGTCGGACCCTCGGCGAAGACCGATGACCGCGGGATGTATCGTCTTTCCGGGCTCTCGGCCGGCCGCTACGTCGTAGAAGTGCCGTCGGTCGAAACCGCCGTGCCTGCCGACACCCCGGCCAGTGTCGTGGCGGGCATGCTTCCAGCGATGGCGAGTCGCGGCACCCCCGCGCCCGAGTACCAGGCGGTCGGTGCCGGCACGGCGCGGCTGGTCGTCGGCCACTACGCCGTCCCGCCGCCCGCGGGCGGCCACTCGCAGGCGTATCCGATCGTGTTCTATCCGAACGCCGCGGGCGTGGTCGAAGCGGCACCGATCGATCTGGCGGCGAGCCAGGAACGCGACGGCATCGACTTTCAGCTTCGTCCCGTGCCGACGTGGCGCATCTCAGGCCGTGTGGACGGATCGGGATCGCCAATCGCGGGCTTGCTGCTGCGGCTCGTTCCTCCCGGCGCCGAAGATCTCGGCCTCGGCAGCGAAGCGGCCACGGCCCTCGTGGACAAGAACGGCACGTTCGAGTTCCTCGATGTGCCGGCCGGCCGATACACGATCGACGCGCGGCGATCGTTCGCCGAGCTGCGCTACAACGCGCAAGGATTTTCCAACGAGCCGTCGCTGCCGACGCCCGGTTTCGTACCGCGCGGCGGCGGAGGTGGCGTCATCGCGGCTGCGCCGCCAGGCACGTCCTACGCGTACACGAATGGTGACGGCGACGCGACAATGTGGGCGTCGCAGCCGATCGAGGTGGGCGGTGCCGATCTGACGGGCGTCGTCGTCACGATGCGGCGCGCGGTGTCGATGACGGGGCGCGTCATCGTCGAGGCCTCTCACGCGTCGAAGGCACCAGCGGAGGGACGTTCGCCGCAAGCGCCACCGCCGTTCATCATGGTCGAGCCCGCCGACGGATCGACCTCGCTCGGCATCTACACCGAGCGGCCCGATCCCACGACGCTCACCTTTGCCGTCAACGGTCTCATGAGGGGCCGCTATCTCATCCGCACGCTCGGCGCCGGCTCGGCGACGTCGATCACGTGGAACGGTCACGATTACACCTACACGCCGATCGATACGTCGGAAGGGCAGGACATCACCGGCGTCGTGATCACGATCGATCCGGATGCGTCGCCGGCGAAGATCACCGGAAGCGTCGCAGGCGTCGCGTCACGTCCGCACGGCGCCGCGGTCATCGCGTTCCCCGCCGAGCCCGCGCAGTGGACGGACTACGGCTTTCAGCCGCGCCGCATTCAAGCGACCGCGGTGACCAACGGTGGCACCTATCAACTCAGTGTGCCGGCGGGCGAGTACTACGTCGTGGCGGTTGACGGCGATCAGGCCAATGCCTGGCAGGATCCGCGCTTTCTACGGGCGGCCGCCCCGTCGGCCACGCGCGTGTCAGTCGGCTGGAACGACACGCGCACTCAGACGCTGCAGGTGACGGAGGTGCGGCCATGACGTCGAATCGATCCCACGAGAGAAACGTCGTGTCGCCGTGGAGCCCTGGGCTCCGTACGTTCTTGCTCGTGTTCGTGGTGCTCCTCCTTGCCGCGCCGCTGCCCGCGTCCGCGCAAGCCCGCACCGGCGCGGGACTCATCACCGGCCGTGTCGTCACGGCCGGCCAGCAGCCGACCCCCGTCCGTCGCGCCATCGTGACGCTCGGTGGAGACGCCGGAAGCCGCAGCGTCATCACGAACGACGACGGCGTGTTCGTGTTCGAGGCGTTGCCGGCGGGTCGCTTCACGCTGACCGTGTCGAAGCCCGCGTTCCTCTCAGCGGCCTATGGCGCCACGCGGCCGGGACGTCCGGGGACGGCCATCTCGCTCGCAGCCGGTCAGGTGATCCGTGACGTCGTCATCACCATCGCGCGCGGCGCGGTCATCACCGGCACCGTTCGCGATCGGAACGGTGATCCGGTGCCTGGGGCTCGGATGGCGGTGACGTCGGTCGACGCGGCGGCCCCGGACCCTCTGACGCCTCCACCCATCTCGAGCGACGTCATGACCGACGACCGCGGCGTGTACCGCGCGTACGGTCTTGCGCCGGGGACCTACGTCATCGCGGCCGGTCGACCCGGCAACGGGATTGCCACCGAGCCGATGGAAATGCTGTCGTCGGGCGAGATGGACGCCGCCTTCCGGGCGGCCGCGCAATCCACGGGTCAGGCCGGACCTCTGGCCGCCGCCAGGTCCACGTCCGCTTCGAATCGTGCGGCGCCGACCGCGGCCCATCGTGACTACGCGTATACCGGCATCTTCTATCCCGGCACCGCCGATCCGGCGCAAGCGACAACGGTAACCGTCGCTGCCGGTGAAGAGCGCGCGGGCGTCGACATCACGTACGCGCCGGTGCCGACGGCGACCGTCGAGGGCATCGTCACGAGCCCCTTCGGCCCGTTGCCCAGCGTTCGCGTGGGGCTTGGCGAGCCGTTGCGCGTGCCGGTGCCAGGGTTCGTTCGTGCCGCGCCGCTCTTGACGAAGTCGCCCGGACCCGATGGCCGCTTCACGTTCAGCGGCGTCGTGCCGGGTCAGTACACAGTGTCGGCGCAGGCGGTCCCCGGCGGGCCGGCCATCGTGCGCACCGCCAGCGGCGTCACGATGATCCAGAGCAATCCCACGCCCGAGAATCTCGCCGCGCCGGTGCTCTGGGCGCGGACGCCCATCGTCGTCGACGGTGAGGACATCAGCGGCGTGACGCTCGCATTGCAGCCGGCGCCGAGGATCAACGGCCGCGTCACCTTCGACGCGGTCAGCGCCACGCCGCCCACGAAGCTCGACGGCCGCGTGTCGCTCACGCCGCTGACGCCGGAGGAAATGCGGACGGCAACGCCAACCGGCGGCGGCGTTGGCGTGGTCGGCGGCCCCACGCCTCCGGTGACGACGACGGTCGGGGAGGACGGCACGTTCAGCTTCCGCGGCGTGCTGCCGGGAACGTACATCGCCGACGCGACCGTGCCTGCTGCCGCCAACGGGTGGTGGCTGCGATCTGCGATGCTCGACGGACGGGACCTGCTCGACGCGCCCCTCACGATTGCGGGCGGCGAGAGCGACATGAACGGCCTTGTGTTGACGTTCACAGACCGGCACACCGAGGTGACCGGCCGGCTGCAGACGCCGGCGGGCGCACCCGCGACGGACTACTACGTCGTCGTTTTCACCACTGACCGAACGATGTGGCGCGCCGATGGCCGGCGGCTGGCGTTCGCGCGGCCGGGCAGCGACGGCACGTTCGTCATCCGCGACCTGCCGCCAGGTGGTTATTACCTCGCGGCATTGACCGATCTCGATCCGCGCGATTGGAAGCGCGCCGACCTGCTCGATCAGGTCGTGCCGGCGTCACTGCACATCGCGATCGCCGAAGGCGGGCACGTCGTACAGAACCTGCAGATTGCGAAGTGAATGCCCCGGCCTCACGCGAAGCCGCGAAGATCGCGAAGGCTGCCGCTGTGGAGCCCTGGCGTTCAGGTCCAGGGGAACCAGGAACTCAATGGGCAACCGGGCGAACGGCGGTGAGGACCGTCCGCCCGGCACATCCCACGCATGGAACGTCAGTCGCGCCGTTGACCTCGGCGGCGGCGCACTCGCGATCCGAGGCCGAGGAGGCCGGTGCCGACGAGCATCAACGTCGCCGGCTCGGGCACGGGCGCGGGTTCCTGGAGGATGGCGCCCGCGCCGTAGGCGTAGTACCCGGCAGCCAGGTGCAGCGGCGTGTTCAACGTGTAGACGAGACGATCGATGGGATCGGTCGTGCCGTCGTCATAGACGCGCTGGACGCCGGCGTCCGAGACCGAGAAGGAGCCCGGCGTGAGCTCGCTCGAGAACACGTCGCCGAGGAAACTCGACGTGTTGATCGGCACGCAGCCGATCGCGTTCGCCGTGCAATCGCCAGTGACCGACCAGACGTTCATGACGTAGCCGATTTCGGGCGCGAACGGCTGGAAGGGGTTTTCGCCCGTACCGCCGTTCGCATCGAAGTAGCCGGTAATCGAGTCGATGACCGCGTCCTCCGGTAGATAGAACACGCTCGCATAGGCCCAATCATAGTTGTTGAGCATGCTGTAGCCGCGATACAGGCCGGGCGTGTCGGCGGACGCCGTTCCCTGCGCCTGTGCGTTGTAGTAGTCGCCGTACGTTCCATCTTCGATGCCGTTGTTGTCGTAGACCGTCGTCGATCCCGACTTCAGCGTCAGCGCGAAGCCCGCGTTCTCGGCAAACCAGTCGTCTTTCTGCCACGCGTCGGTCGGATACCCCCAGCTCGGGTCGTCGGTGATGAAGCGGAACGTGCCGCCCGACGCGTTGTCGCCGTTGGGATCCGTGCCGGTCGGGAACTTGCCGCCGGTAATCTGGTAGAAGTAACCGTACGCATCGTTTTGATTGTCCGCCGCGCCGTTGAAGGTAAGAGGCGCAGCGACCGCCGTACTCGCGAAACCGATCACGAGGACGGCTGCCAGGGAGCTGCCGAACGTCACACGCATTCCAGTACCTCCGATAAGGAGCCTCGCTTGCGTAGTCACAAAAACGCCCACTCGGGCCCCGGAGGGACCGTTTGGTCTTTACACGTGTCGGGGTGACGGCAACGCCGTCGAAGGACCACGAGTAGCAACAAGCGATCCACGTGACGCGGTGGGCAAGAACAGGAGGTGAGTATCCATGGCGTCTCGGAAAAACCTCTCAGAGCCGCACTAAAGTCTTCGCGCTGAATGACTCGTCCCGTCGGACCTCGCGCGAAGCCGCGTGTCCCCTGGTTGATTTCCGCGTATCCTGCACGCGATCCATGGCGTCAGCCGACCGGCCGACCGTCGACCGCCCCACGCTCGTGCGCGCCGTGTCGCGCTGGCAGATCGTCGGCCTTGCGACCAACGACGTCATCGGCAGCGGCATCTACCTTCTGCCGGCGGCCGCCGCCGCGCTGCTCGGCGCGGCCAGCATCTGGGCGGTGCTCCTCGCGGGTGCCGTCGTCGGTCTGCTCGTCCTCTGCTACGCGCAGGCCGCGAGCGGCTTCGACCAGGCCGGCGGCTCGTATCTCTACGCGCGCGAAGCGTTCGGGCCGTTCATCGGGTTCGAAGTCGGATGGCTGATGTGGCTGACGCGCATCGCGTCGGTCGCGGCGCTCGCGGCTGGACTGACGCTCGCCGTCGCACCGTTCTGGCCCGCGGCCAGTCACGCCGCCGGACGCGCGTTCCTCATCGTCGCCGCCATCGGCGGCGTGACCTGGGTCAACATCATCGGCGTGCGCGCCGGCGCCGTGATGGCGGTCGCGCTGACGATCGCCAAGATGGTGCCGCTCGTCCTGTTCGCCGTGGTTGGACTCGCGTTCGTCGACTGGTCGCGTCTCGCCGTCGAGACAACGCCGGCGGGCCATCGCTTCGGCGAGGCGGCGCTCCTCTTGCTTTTCGCCTACGCGGGCTTCGAGAACACGCCATCGGCAGCCGCCGAATATCGCAATCCGCAGCGCGACGTGCCCTTCGCCATGGTCGCGATGATCGTCATCGTCACGCTGACATATGCCGCGATCCAGATGGTCGCGGTCGGCACGCTGCCTGGACTCGCGGAGGCGGCCTCGCCGCTCGCCGATGCGGCGGCTCGTATCGTGGGCCCTGGAGCTGCGCTGCTCATGACGGCCGGCGCCGTCGTGTCGATTGCCGGCAACATCGGCAACACGACATTGTTCGGTCCACGCTACGCGTATGCGCTCGCCGCGGACGGCTTCGGCCCGGCCGCGCTCGCTCGCGTACATCCGCGCTACCGCACGCCGGCCGTGGCGATCGTCGTCCAGTCGATCGCCGCCGCCGTCCTGGCGCTCACCGGCAGCTTCGTCGCGCTCGCGCTCCTGTCGGTCGTGACGCGCCTTCTGACCTACATCGCGACGACGCTCGCAGTGATCGTCCTGCGCCCGCGATTGGCGGCGAAACCGGGCGCGATTCATCTGCCCGGCGGCCTCGCGATTCCCGTGGCCGCCTTCGGCGTATCGATCATGCTGATGGCCGCGGCGACATGGACGCAGCTCGCGGCGGTCGTCGTCGCGATCGCGGCCGGCGGCGGCGTCTATGTTTTCCGACGGGCACCGGCGCCGGCCGGCGCATGATGATGTGACGCACGGCGTCGCGGGTGGACATCCCTCAATGACCGACGACAACGAGTGGGCGGCGGCGGCCAGTCGCGAGACCGACGATGAGCTGCGCGAGCGGATCTTGACCGGCTATCGCGACGGCAAGCCGTTCACGCCGTACGTGCCGACCATCGCGCTGCCTGGGCCCATCGACACGGTCCTCGACTTCGGCTGCGGTCTCGGACGGAACTTTCCGTACTTGAGAACGATCGCCCGGCACGTCGTCGGCTTCGATCTGCCGCCGATGATTGCGCGCTGCCGATCGCTCGCGCCCGTGCCGGCCGACACGCTCGTCGACGATTGGAACACGCTGCGCACCACGCGCGTCGATCTCGTCTTCGCGTCACTCGTGATCCAGCACATCGAGACGTCGCAGGCCGCCCGCTATCTCGCCGACTTCGCACGCATGGCGCCGGTCGTGTATCTGCTCACGCGGACGGACACGGACTTCGGTGCGCGCGTACTCGACCTCGTGACGGACACCGGTACATTCGAGGCTGACGCCTGCGTCGAGGTCGAACACGATCCGGCGACGCACCAGCTCCGCGCAGTGGCCGCGCAGTCGTTCGCCAACGCACGAACCGCCGCGCCGGGCCTACATTTCGAGGTGATGCTGCGATCGAGGCTCTACGTCACCCGTTGACATCCGGCTTCTGGCTTCAAACTTCTGACTTGTCCTTCTGACTTGTCCCGCGCTTTTCATCCATTGAGCGCGTGATCGATCGGAAACGCCGCGCCCGACCAGGCGCGCGCCGACGTCCACGGTTCGGCCCCGCTCGTCCAGAAGACATCGTCCGCCGCGAGTCCCAACGGAAGGAAGGCCACGGTCGCGAGATAGAGACTGCCCGTCGAGATGTACGTCTCGCCGATCCCGGGCTGATGGCCGGCGAAGCCGATGCGCAGCCAGCCGTCGGCGTCGAACGTGTCGGGCGCGTCGAGCGAGCGGCGGATGACGGCGGTCAGCGCCGCACGCACCTGGCCGGGCGGCAGCTCATCGGGCAGATCGCGGCGAAGCGCGACGCTCGCAAGCAGATGGAACGCGCCGCAGCGATACGCGATCGAACGGCCGATCGGTGGAAACGATCCGTCCGGCGCGACGAGGCGTTCCTGAATCGCCGCGTAGCGCCGCGCGCGCGGTCGTACCTTCGCCGCCAGATCACGCCATGCCGCGGTGTGGTCCCCGCAGACGTCGAGCACGTCGAGCAACATCGGCTGGATGACGAAGCTGTTGTAGTAGTCCCAATGAAAGGACGGCCCGTCGCCGTAGAGGCCGTCGCCCTTGTACCACTGCTCGTGCTGCCGCAGCGCGTAGTCCACGCGGACGGCGTCCCACGGCGCGCCGAGACGGGCGAGTCCGGCCTCGACCGTGGCGGTGAAGAGCAGCCAGTTGTTGTACGGCGGCAGGATCGTGCGTGTTGATTCGAGCGCCTCGACGAGGTGTTGTTTCGTTCTGGCGTCGAGCGCGGCGACGAGCGCCTCGGGCGCGCGAATGAGACCTTGCGCGAGGAACGCGGCGTCGACGAGCGGCTGGCCGCCGGTCGTGAAGTTCAGGAAATCGGGCGAGGCCGGATCGACCGCGCGGCCAATGGCTTGACGGGCGAGATCCGCGTAGCGCGCGCGAAGGCGTCCTTCATCGTTGTCGTCGCCCGCGGTATTGATCCAGCGCGCGAGGGCCGCGAGGAGGCGGCCGAGCACCGACACCATGCCCAAGGCGCTGGTCCCGGTC
>CALFMR010000532.1 GCA_937880585.1 uncultured Acidobacteriota bacterium | reverse complement strand
CGGTCGTACTTCAGCCGGTATAGCTTCGCAGCGCGACGACAGCCATGGCCGCGGCCGTGACGGCGAACGCGAGCCAAGCGAAGGGCTTCACACGCGGACGCGTTTGTGCGAGGTGCAGGACGATGAGGCCCGCGCCGAGCGCGGCGAGACCGGAGGCCTCCACCCACGCGCCGGCCCGCGCCTGGAGGCCCGCGACGATGAACGCCAGGACGATGACGAGAAGGCGGGAAATCGCCGGCCGCGGACGCGGCCGAAGGGACGGCACACTCATTCGACGCGATCGTAAACCCGATTGACGCCGACGACCGGCTCGCCCTTCTTCGGCTCGCCGATGCGGATGATCACGAAGAGGCGCCGGGCGTCGGCGCTGAGGAAATAGGTCTCGGTCATCTTGAAGCCGTAGCGGCCCTGGATCCGCTTGGCGAGCTGCGCGCCGTTCCATGTCGTTTCGGCGTCGAATCGCGCCGCGCCGAGCTGGAACTTCGCCTTGTCGCCGTTGGTCGGATAGGTACGCGTGCGGTCGAGATCGTCGACGAACGTCACGGCGTCCTTCGACACGTTGATCGTCAGCGATTCCGGGACTTCGAGCAGGTCGCGGCTGAGGTCGCGGTTCTCGCGCACCATGGCGGCCGTCAGACCGATCGGCAGTCCGCTGTCGACGTAGCCCGACGAATACGGCGACGACCCGCCGTAGCCGTCGGGCGAGCCATAGCCGCCGCCACTGCCGTCGGGCGCCGCGCCATCCGTGCCGTCACCAGACGCGCTGCCCATCGACGGCGGCCGAAACGCGCCGTCAGGCGCACCCGCCACGCGCGTACGCGGTGGCCGCGCGCCCGGCGTGCGAGTGGTGGCGCTCTTCGGACTCTGTTCGGGACGGCCGTTCGCCGCGTTGACGCTTTCGAGGGCGTTGTAATCCCAGACGCCGGTGATGGCGGCGCGCCGCGCGATCACGCCGGCCGCGACCCTCGGAGGCGTGGCGGACGTCGTCTGGGCGTCGAGCCAGGCGGACATCGAGATGAGAATGGCAGCACCGACCAGAACGCCGAGTGGTCTCAGACGCCGCATGGAAGCTTCCTCGCTGTGAGGTCGTCGGCTGGTCACATGATACTGCACACACTGGCGCACGCCAGACGCCAGTGGGCCGACAGAGGCCCGCGCCCGACTGGTCAAGCGGCAGCCGGATGGATACTCTATGGGCCTCTCGGGCACATGATCCGCACAGGAGGCGGCGAAGCTATGGAGCGATGGACTCGAATGGTGATCATGGCGGTGGCCGCGTGCGTCGTGCTCGCGTCGGGCATCTCCACGCACGCGCAGGCGGGAGCCGTGCAGGTCACGGCGTCTGACGCGAAAGTCTTTCTCTCGGCCGATGCATCGAGCGCGGTCGTCACGGCCGTGCCCGTGGGCGCGATGCTGGAAATCGTCAACAAGGCGGACACCTGGTACGAAGTCCGCCTCCCGAAGGACGGATCCGGTTTCGATCGCGTGGGATACATCCAAGCGTCCAAGGTCAAGGCGATGTCGATGCCGGCCGGCGGATCGGCCGCACGTCCCGCCGCAGCGGCGGCCGCAACCGCCGCACCGCGCAGCACACGTCCCACCGCCGCGGTCCTCGATTTCGACTACGGCACGATCGACAACTGGTGGGGCAACAGCATGGACATCGGCAAGGGCATCGCCGACATGCTCGTCGATGAGTTGCTGCAGACCGGCCACATCCGCCTGGTCGAACGCAAGCAGATCCAGGCCGTGCTCGGCGAGCAGGATCTCTCCAACAGCAACCGCGCGGACGTGACCGCCAGTCAGGCAGCCGCGCTCGGCAAGGTGCTCGGCGCGAAGCTCCTCATCGTGGGTACGATCACGACGTTCGGCAGCGAGGAACACGACCTGGGCGGTTCGGCCGGCGTCATGGCGGGCCGCTTCTTCGGTGGCGCGGGTGCGAAGAAGACGACCGCGAGTGTCGCGCTGACCGCCCGCGTGATCGACGCGTCGACGAGCGAGATTCTCGCGAGCGCGAAGGGTGCGGGCAAATCCAACCGCAAGGGCCTGCTCCTCAGCGGGATCGTCGGCGGCAATTCGGGCGGCGTCGACATGACGAGCTCGGACTTCCGCGAGACGATCATCGGCGAGGCGACCGACAAGGCCGTGACGGATCTCGCGACGCACCTCACGACGTCGCTCGACAACGCCATGCGGTAACGACGCGGCGTCCGACCGCGTCGCGTCACGCACGAATCACGGCCCGGCAGCGCCCATGCGCGTCGGGCCGTTCTCGTCAGCGCTCGACCTTTGCGTCGTCCAGCTTCTCGCGTTCGGTGTCCGGCATGCCGTAGGTGTGATCGGGCCCCGGAAACGTGCCGCCGCGCACGTCCTGCACGAACGCGTCGAGCGCACCAGCGATGACGCCGTCGAGGTCCGCGTACCGCTTGACGAATCGCGGCGTCGATCCTCGCGTGAGTCCGAGCAGGTCGTGCCAGACCAGTACTTGTCCGCAGCAGCTCGCGCCGGCGCCGATGCCGATCGTCGGCACGCCGATCTCGGCCGTCACGCGTTCCGCGACGATGGCCGGGATCGCTTCGAGCACGATCGCGAACGCGCCCGCCCGCTCGAGCGCGCGTGCGTCGTCGATGAGACGACGGGCGGCGTCGGCCGTGCGTCCCTGCGCGCGATAGCCGCCGAGGAGCGTCGCTGATTGCGGCGTGAGGCCGATGTGGCCCATCACCGGGATGCCGGCGTCGACAATCGCGGCGATGCGCGTGAGCGTCGCGCCCGCGCCTTCGAGCTTGACGCCGTCGGCCCCGCCTTCCTTCACCAGCCGAATCGCATGCTCGAGCGCCGCGGCGTCCGACACCTGATACGAGCCGAACGGCATGTCGGCGATCACGAGCGCGTGCGAGACGCCGCGCACGACGCCGCGCGTGAACACGAGCATCTCATCAAGTGTGACGGGAACGGTGGACGTGCCGCCGAGGACCGTCGTGCCCGCTGAATCGCCGACGAGCACGATATCGACGCCGGCGTCATCGGCGAGTCGCCCGCTCGGCGCGTCGTAGGCGGTCACCATCACGATGCGGTCGCCGCGCGCGCGCATGGCGGCCAATTCGGGCAGCGTCATCTTGGAAGCGGCAGGCTGGGCCGTCATGGAAGTCCTCCGCCGCCGGCCGCGCCCGGCAGGCCGGCACGATCGGGATGAGCGAGCGGCACATTATCGATCAGCCGCGTGGCGCCGGCATGCACGGCGACCACGAGCGTCGGCTCGTCGAACGCGGCGACGCTGACGTAGTCGACAACCAACCCCGCGGCGTCGAGCACCGCGCGCGCCGCTGGAACGGGATCGTGCCCCGAGGCGTGCGCCTCGAGTCCCGCAGTGAGCGCCTTGGGAATGGCGGCCGCGCGCGCGCGTTCGTCGGCCGACAACCGCACGTTCCGCGACGACCGCGCCACCCCGTCGGACTCGCGCACGGTCGGCATGACGACGAGATCGAGATTCACGTTCGTGTCGCGGACGAGCTGTCTCAGCACGGCGACCTGTTGCGCGTCTTTCTGTCCGAGGTACACGGCGTCGGGATCGACGATGTTGAAGAGCTTCAGACACACGAGCGCGACGCCATTGAAGTGTCCGGGACGATGCGCGCCCTCGAAGCCGATCGCGGCCCCGCTCATCTCGATCGTCGTCGCGATGTCAGACGGATACATCTCGTCGACCTCGGGGATGAACAACACGTCCACGCCCGCGGCTTCGGCCATCGACGCATCGCGCGCTTCCTGGCGCGGATACGCCGCGAGGTCGCGCGGATCGTTGAACTGCCGCGGGTTGACGAAGATGCTGGCGACGACGACAGCCGAGTCCGCGCGGGCGCGGGCCATGAGTGTCGTGTGGCCGTCGTGCAGGGCGCCCATCGTCGGCACG
>CALFMR010000531.1 GCA_937880585.1 uncultured Acidobacteriota bacterium | reverse complement strand
ACGCTCGGCCAGAGCGGCCGGCTGGTCCTGCGCGGCGGTGTACACCGACAGCTCCACGTGCGGCGGCTTGGCCGCCTGTGCCCCCGGCGCCACGGCGGCCGCTACGTGGTCGAAGCCAGTGGCGATGACCGTGATCTTGATCTGTCCCTCCATCGTCGGGTCGACGACGGCACCGAAGATGATGTTGGCGTCCTCGTGCGCAGCGCTGTGGACGATCTCCGACGCGTCGCTGACTTCGGCCAGCGTGAGGTCTGGTCCGCCCGTGACGTTGATGATCACGCCACGCGCGCCCTGCACGCTCGCGTCCTCGAGCAGCGGGCTCGAGACGGCCGCCGTGGCGGCCACGCGCGCACGATCCTGGCCGGTTGCGACGCCTGTGCCCATGATCGCGAAGCCCATGCGCGACATGATCGTCTTCACATCGGCGAAGTCCAGGTTGATGAGGCCCGGCACCAGGATGAGATCCGAGATCCCCTGAATCGCCTGCCGCAGGACGTCGTCGGCAGTCTCGAACGCGGCGCCCATGCTCGTGGACCGATCGACGGTCGCGAGCAGGCGCTCGTTGGGGATCGTGATCATCGTGTCGACCGCGTCGGCCAGCTCGCGCATGCCGATCTCGGCCTGCGAGGCACGCTTGCGGCCTTCGAAGCGGAACGGCTTGGTGACAACGGCGACCGTGAGCGCGCCCATCTGGTTGGCGAGGCTTGCGATGACGGGTGCCGCGCCGGTGCCCGTGCCACCGCCGAGGCCGGTCGTGACGAACACGAGATCCGCTCCGCTCAGCACTTCGAGCAGGCGATCCGTGTCCTCGAGCGCGGCCTCGCGGCCGATCCGCGGATCCGCGCCAGCACCGAGACCCTTGGTGAGCTGACCGCCGATCTGCACTTTGACCGGCGCGGCGTTGTTCAGGAGCGCCTGCTGATCGGTATTGGCGACGATGAACTCGACGTCGCCGAGGCCCGCATGGACCATACGGTTGACGGCGTTGCCGCCGCCGCCGCCGACGCCGACGACTTTGATGCGGGCGCCGGCGTGAACCACGTCCTCATCGAGCAGGATCCGGAGCTTCTCGGCAGGCGACGAGGTGAAGTGACGAACGTCCATAGTGAGTGAAGTCCTTTCTCCGAGTGGCGGGACGCGTGCTCCCGCCAGCGACAGCGATCTAGAAAAATTCCTTGAACAAGGTCCGCAGCCGGCCCGTCAGCCGTCCGATGGCGGTCGCGCCGGCGTGTACGGGCTCGGGCATGACGTGCCGATGCGCGCGCATCACGACGCCGACTGACGTCGCGAAGGCCGGGCTGTTGACGTGATCGGCCAGGCCGCCCACGCCCTCGGGCACGGCGCGCCGGACCGGAATGTCGAAAATCTGTTCGGCGATTTCGGCCATGCCCTCGAGCAGCGCGCCACCGCCGGTCAGCACGATGCCGGCGTTGAGCGACTTCTCGTAGCCCGCGCGGCGGATCTCGTCCCAGAGCAGGTGGCAGATCTCCTCCGCGCGCGGCTGCAGGATCTCTGACACGACGCGCCGCGGCATCTGGCGCGCGCGGCGGCCGGCGATGCTCGCCACTTCCATCTGCTCGTCTTCAGCCACGAGTGAGCTCAACGCGCAGCCGGACCGGCGCTTCAGCTTCTCCGCGTCGGGGATCGGCATCCGCAGGCCGACGGCGATGTCGTTCGTGAAGTGATCCCCGCCGACCGGCAGCACGCCCGTGTGCCACAGGCTGCCGCGTTCGAACACCGCGAAGTCCGTCGTTCCCCCGCCGATGTCGACGAGGCAGACGCCGAGCTCCTTTTCGTCGGGCGTGAGTACCGCTTCACTCGCGGCGAGCTGCTCGAGCACCGTCTCGACCACCTCGACGCCCGCGCGGTTCACACACGCGACCATGTTCTGCATCGACGACGAGCTGCCGGTCACGACATGGACGTTGACCTCGAGCCGGCTGCCCGTCATGCCGACCGGCTGCGCGATGCCGTCCTGGTCGTCGACGACGTAGTCCTGCGGCAGGACGTGGAGGATCTCGCGTCCGCCCGGCAGCGCGACCGCCCGCGCCGCTTCGATCGCCCGACTCACGTCGTCGCGCGTGATCTCGCGGTTGCGGCCCGCAACAGCGACGACGCCGCGGCTGTTGAACGCCTTCACGTGCGCGCCCGACAACGCGAGGTAGACGCTGTCGATCTCCACGCCGGCCGTGAGCTCCGCTTCGTCGAGCGCGCGTTTGATCGCCTCGGCCGCCGAGTCGACGTTGTTCACCACGCCGCGCCGGATGCCCTTCGAGTCGGCCAGCCCGATGCCGATGATGTCGAGCTGGTTGTCGTCCATGACCTCCGAGACGATGACCGAGACGGTGGAGGTACCGACGTCGAGTCCGACCAGATAGCGTTCTTTCCGTGCCATGCGCTGCCTCATTCCAGGTGGAGGATGACGATCATCGGCGGCCTCGCCGCTTCGATTCCGAGTGAACGAACACGCGATCGCCGAACCGCAGATCGACGTAGTCGATCGCGGAGAAGCGATCGGCGAGCGTCGGCGCGAGCTCGAGGTACCGCGTGAGCCGCTCGATGAATGCGCGGTCGCCCAGGTGCAGCCGCGTCGGGTCGTTGTCGAGCAGCACGACCGCGTCGTTGTCCGACGAAACGTCGATCTCCGAAACCCGTCGTCCCAAATCCGGCCGATCGCGGAGCGAGGTGAACAGCGCGCGCGACAGGCTCGCGCGCTCGGCATCGGCCGCGGGGCGGCCGCCAGACGCAGCGACGAGACCGTCGACGAGCGGCAGATCGAGATCCCGATACGCCGGCCCGTACGCGTCGATGACGACACCCGCGTCATCGACGAGGAACAACCGATCGCCCACGCGCGCCACGGCCATGGGCACGCGCTCGACGACGTCGACAACGAGCGTCGACGGCAGCACGCGAGCCAGCGTTACGTCGGCCACCCACGGCGACGTCAGCACGCGTTCGCGCGCAGCGGCGAGATCGACCGCGAAAATGTTCTGTCCCCGAACGTTGCCCGCGAGCCGTTCGACGTCGGCCGCCGACAGTCGCGCGTTGCCGCTCACGGTTACTTGGCGGACGGCGAAGAGCGGTGATCGCAGCGCGGCGTGGACGAGAGCCGCGGCAACGAGCGCCACGACGACGATGGGCACGCCCCACTTGAGGAAGCGTCCCGCCACACGCGTCAGACGCCGGCGACGTTCGCGGCGGACGACGTCCGGCCGATGGAACCGCCGATCGGCGGGCGGCCGCAGCGTGGCCGTTGGAAGACCGCGCCGGCTCATCGCTTCGCCTCCCGCTCGGTCAGCGCGTGCAGGATCCGATCGCCCGTGGCGCCAATCGAACCGGCCCCGAGCGTGATGACGAGGTCGCCGTCACGCGCGATCGCCGCGACCATGGCGGGCACGTCGTCAATCGCCGCGACGACGTGCAGGTCCGCAACAGCGGGACGCACCGCGTCGGCAAGCGCGTCGATCGTGATGCCGGGAATCGGCGCTTCGCCCGCGGCATAGATATCGGTGAGGACGACGACGTCCGCGCCAGCCAGCGCGGGACCGAAGCGATCGAGCAGGTCGCGCGTCCGCGTGTAGCGGTGCGGTTGGAAGACGGCGACGATGCGCGTGGGCTCGCCGCCGCGCGCGGCGGCGAGCACCGCGGCAATCTCGGTCGGATGGTGACCGTAGTCGTCAATGACGGTCACGCCGGCCGCGCGGCCACGCGTCTGGTACCGGCGCTCGGCACCGCGGAAACCAGCGAGCGCCGACTGGATCCGATCGAAGGGCACGTCCAGCTCGAGCCCGACGGCCACAGCCGCGAGCGCGTTCTGCAGCGCATGCCGGCCCGGCACCTGCAGCGCGATCGATCCTTCGACGGCGCGGCGGCCGGCCTTGGCGCGGCACCGAACTTCACATCGTGCGGACTGGCCGTCCGACACCGGATCGATCCCGCGCACGTCCGCATCGTCCGCGAATCCGTACGTCATCGCCGGCCGGCTCACGCGTCCGACGAGATCGCGGACCGCCGGATCGTCGACGCAGGCGACCACGGCGCCGTAGAACGGGACGCGCTCGGCGAAGTCCACGAAGGCGTCGACCAGCCGATCGAACGAGCCGTAGGCGTCGAGATGCTCGCGATCGAGGTTCGTGATGACGGCAATCGCCGGTGACAGGCGCAGGAACGATCGATCGCTCTCGTCGGCTTCGACGACCATGTACTGGCCCTGACCGAGCCGCGCGTTGCTGCCGAACGCGCTCAGCCGGCCGCCGATGACCGCGGTGGGATCGAGCCCCGCGTGCTCCAGCGTCACCGCGATCATCGACGTCGTCGTGGTCTTGCCGTGCGCGCCGGCGACGGCGATGCCGACACGCAGGCGCATCAGCTCGGCGAGCATCTCGGCGCGGGCGATGATCGGCACGTGGCGCGCGCGGGCCGACGCCAGCTCGACATTGTCGGCGGCAACGGCCGACGACACGACGACCACGTCGGCTTCACCGATGTGTTGGGCGTCGTGTCCGATCATGATCGTCACTCCCTGCGATGCGAGCCGGTCGGTCGTCTCCGATCGGCGCGCGTCCGATCCGCTCACCTCGTAGCCGAGGTTCACGAGCAACTCCGCGATGCCGCTCATCCCGATGCCGCCGATGCCGACGAAGTGCAGGCGGCGTGTGTGCCCCAGCCACATCAGCCGGCGAGCTCCAACGCGCGATCGACGATGCGCGCGGCGGCGTCCGGCTTGGCGAATACCTGCACAGCCTCGGCCATGCGATCGAGTACGCGCCGGTCGTCGAGCAAGTCGGCGACGGCGCCGGCGAGCCGCGGTCCGGTCAGATCGCGCTCGTCGATGACCACCGCGGCGCCCGCATCGGCGAGCACCTGCGCGTTCCGCCGCTGGTGGTCGTCGGTCGCGGTCGGCAGCGGCACGAGCACCGCGGGCCGGCCCGCAGCGGCGAGCTCGGCGAGCGTCGTCGCACCCGCCCGGCCAATCACGAGGGTCGCCGCGGTCACCTCGTCGACCACCGGATCGAGGAATGCCTCGACGCGCGCGTCCACGCCAGCGTCGCGGTAGGCCGTTCGCACGATCTCCAAATCGCGGGCGCCGGTCTGGTGGACGAGCGCGACGCCTGGATGCCGCCGGACCAGTTCCGGCGCCGCCGCCACCATGGCCAGGTTGATCGCGTGCGCGCCCTGGGAGCCGCCAAGAATCAGCACCCGGGCCGGCGCCTCGCCGGCCGACGCCGGCTCGCGGCGCGCGAAAAACGCGGCGCGCACGGGATTACCGGCAACGAATCCCCGCCCATGGAAAAACGGCAGCGTCCGGTCGTAGCTCACGGCCGCGGCGCGGACGACGCGCGCGAGCAGCCGATTGGTCAAGCCCGGCACCGCGTTCTGTTCGAGCACCATCGTCGGCACTCGGCGCAACGCGGCGACGAGCACCACCGGTCCCGAGCTGTACCCGCCCACGCCAATCACCACATCCGGCCGCCGCGTCGAGACGATGCGCCACGCATCGACGAGTCCAGGCACGATCAACGCCAATCCACGCAGCCGTGATGCCAGCGACTTCCCTTTCAGTCCCGCGCTGCGAATCAGATCGAGTGAAAAACCTTCGCGCGGCACGACACGCGCTTCCAGTCCGCGCGCCGTGCCCGCGAACGACACGCGCGCGTTCGGCGCCCGACGAACGATTTCCTGCGCGACGGCAATTCCCGGATAGAGATGACCGCCCGTGCCGCCGCCGGCAATCACCACGGTCGGAGTGGCGCGATCCGCATCGGTCCGAGTCATGCACGCCGCTCACGCTCCCTGTTCGCTGAACGTCCAGTCCGTCACGCGATGCCCGGCCATCGCGGCGGTCGCCGACGACTGCTGCGAGATGTTCAACAGAATGCCCATCGCCACGAGATTGATGAGGAGCGACGATCCACCGTTGCTCACGAAGGGCAACGGAATGCCCTTGGTCGGCAGCATCGCGGTGACGACGCTGATGTTCACGAGCGCCTGCAGCGCGATCATCATCGTGATGCCGAGCGCGACGAGAGCGCCGAATCGATCCGGCGCGAGCAGGCACGCGCGGAGACCGCGCCACGCGATGATGGCGAAGCACACGAGCGTGATCGTCGTGCCGATGAGCCCCAGCTCCTCGCCGATGACGGCGTAGATGAAGTCGGTGTGCGGCTCCGGGATGTAGTAGAGCTTTTCAATCCCGGCCATCAGCCCCTTGCCGAGCACGCCGCCCGATCCAATCGCGAAGAGCGAGTGGATGATCTGGAACCCGTTGCCGAGCGGGTCCTTCCACGGATCCATGAACGTCAGCAGCCGCTCGCGGCGGTACGGCGAGCTCAGCACCAGCGCTGCGGCCGTCGGCGCCAGCACGAGCACGGCGCCGGCGATGTAGCGCCAGCTCACACCCGCGGCAAACACCATGGCGGCCACGATCGCGATGAGCACCGCCGTCGTCCCGAAGTCCGGCTCGCGCAGGATGAGACAGGCGAGGACGAACGTGACGGCGCCGATCGGCACGAGCGCGTAGGCCGGCTCGTTCACGCGGTGCATGCGCCGCTCGAGGAGTGCCGCCGTGAAGAGGATCGACGCCAGCTTGGCCAGCTCGGACGGCTGGATCGACGCGACGCCGAGCGTGATCCAGCGCTGCGTGTTGTTGCGCTCGCCGAAGAAGAACACGCCGATGAGCAAGACGACCGTGACGCCAAGCAGCATCCAGATGAGGCGCGGCCGGCGGTACACGCGGTAGTCGACGTGCATCACGCCGAACATCAGGCCGACGCCGATGATCGCCCAGGCGAGCTGTTTGTACAAGAAGAAATATGACGCCTGGTACTTCGCCATCGCCTGGACGGCCGACGCGCTGTAGACCATGACGACGCTCGCGCACACCAGCACGAGCGCCGCGAGGAACAGGATCTTGTCGGACTTCAGTGTGCGCGCCATCGGTCTCGCTCTCGGGCCAGCGCCGCGGCGCCGGCCTGATTCGGGTCTGAGCGGTCAACAGTCATCAGTCGAGCTGGATGAGGACACCCGCCTCACGTGCCGGAATGGCCCGTGTTCCCAGCGGCAGGCTCCTCATCGCGGCGCCGATCTGATGACTGTTCACCGCTCATGACCTCGTTCGCGGATCGCACGATCCGCCTTCGCTCCCGTACCCATGCGACGGCCAACGGCGCCGGTCACATCGGCCTCCCGGCCGGCCGCACTTCGGCGGCCAGCCGCTGGACTTCGCTCTTGAACGCGCGCCCGCGCGCCGCGTAGTCCTCGAACATGTCGAAGCTCGAACACGCGGGCGCCAGTACGACGACGCCGCCCGGCGCCGCCAACGCGAACGCCCGGCGAACGGCCTCGGCCATCGACGCCGCGCGGTGGACCGGCACGACGTCGTGCAGTCCGTCGGCCACCCGGTCCGCCGATTCGCCGATCGCCACGACCGCGCGGCCGTGGCGCGAAAGAGGCTCGGCCAGGTCCGCGAAATCGCCGCCCTTGTACCGGCCGCCAACGATCGCGATGACGCCGTCGCCGACGCTCTCGATGGCGCGGCGCGCGGCCGCGACGTTGGTCGCCTTCGAGTCGTTGACGAACCGTACGCCCTGGATCTCACCCGCCGGCTCGAGCGCGTGCTCGAGGCCGGTGAAGCGCTCGACCGCGCGAGTCATGGCTTCCGGCGGCACGCCCACGAGCGACGCAACAGCCGTCGCCGCGAGGACGTCGGCCAGGAGGTGACGGCCGATGAGCTTCACGGCCGTCGTCGGAAAGAGGCGCTCCGTCCGGCCGGCCGCGCGGCGCACGACCTGCCCGTCCTCGACGGTCACGCCATCCTCGACAGGCGCGTCGAGCGCGAAGACAATCCGACGCGCGCGCGTCCGTGCCGCGAGCGCAAGCGCCGGCGGATCGTCCGCGTTGACGACGGCCCAGTCCGCATCCGTCTGATTGCGGAATATCCGCCCCTTCGCCTCCGCGTAGGCCTCGAACGATCCGTGACGGTCGAGATGATCGGCCGACAGATTCAAGAGGACCGCGATCCACGGATGGAACGTCTCGGTCATCTCGAGCTGAAAGCTGCTGACCTCGATCACGTGCACGACGTCGGCCGCCGAGCGTGCGACCTGCGTACTGATGGCCGTCCCGAGATTGCCGCCGGCCGTGGCCGCCATCCCGGCTTCAGCCAGCATCCGCGCCGTCAGCGTCGTCGTCGTCGACTTTCCTTTCGTGCCGGTGATCGCGACGATGCGCCCGTCGAGCCAGCGCGAGGCGAGCTCGAGCTCGCCGATGACCGGCACGCCGTGGCGCCGCGCGTCGGCGATCGCCGCCTGGTCTGGCGCGACACCAGGGCTCAGCACGATGAGATCCGCGACGTTGAGCAGCTCGGGGCGATGCGGACCGGCTTCGGCGCGGACGCCCTGATCGGCGAGATCGGCGGCGCGGGCGATGGCCGATTCGTCGCGATCGGTCAGCGTGACGCGGGCGCCGCGTGCCGCGAGCAGCTCCGCCGCGGCGCGACCGCTCCGGCCGGCGCCGATGACGACGACGTGTTTGCGCGTGACGTCGAAAGCCATGGTCATCACCTCAGCTTCAACGTCGTCAGGCTGAAGAGCGCGCAGAGGATCGCGAGGATCAGGAAGCGCGTGATGACCTTCGGCTCGGCCCAGCCCGCGAGCTCGAAGTGGTGATGGATCGGCGCCATGCGGAAGACGCGCCGGCCCGTGAGCTTGAACGAGGCCACCTGGATGATGACCGACAGCGTTTCCATGACGAAGACGCCGCCCACGATCGGGAGCAGCAGCTCCTGCTTGGTCAGGATGGCGACCGTTCCCAACGCGCCGCCGAGCCCGAGCGATCCGACGTCGCCCATGAAGATCTCCGCCGGGTGCGCGTTCCACCAGAGAAAGCCGAGGCTCGCGCCGACGAGCGCGCCGCAGAAAATCGTCAGCTCGCCGATCGGCTCGAAGTGCACGAGCAGCAGGTAGTCGGCGAATACGCGATGGCCCGTCACGTAGGCCAACGCCGTGAACGTCGCGGCCGACACGGCGAAGGTGCTGATGGCGAGTCCGTCGAGTCCGTCGGTGAGGTTCACGCCGTTGCTCGCGCAGACGAGCACGAGCGCGGCGAACGGCACGTAGCCCCAGCCGAGATCGGGAATGAGCCGCTTGAAGAACGGAAAGATGAGCCGCGTGCTGTAGAGCGGCGGATCGTGAGCGGCGAGCAGGATGAGCGTGACGCCGACCGCCAGTCCGACCACGATCTGCGCGAGCAGCTTGTAGCGCGCGTAGAGACCGTAATGGCTGTGGCGTGTGACCTTCAGGTAGTCGTCGGCGAAGCCGATTGCGCCGAACGCCGCCGTCGCGCCGAGCGCCACCCAGATGTAGACGTTCGCCAGGTTCGCCCAGAGGAGCGTCGGCGCGAAGACCGCCGCGAGAATCAGCAGCCCGCCCATCGTCGGCGTGCCGGCCTTGGGGCGATGGCTCGTCGGACCGTCCGACCGCACGACCTGGCCGATCTGAAACGCGCGCAGCCGCTTGATGAGCCACGGGCCGAGCGCGATGCTGAGAACGAACGCCGTCAGGCTGGCCGCGGCCGTGCGGAACGTGATGTAGCGGATGACGCCGAGGCCGGGCACCTGCTCGTTGAACGGCAGCAGGAGGTAGTAGAGCATCAGGCTACCTCCCGCAGGCGATCGGACACGAGATCGGTGCGCGTGCCGCGCGATCCCTTGACGAGGACGAGGTCGTCCGCGCCGACGATCGACGCGACGACGGCCGCCGCCGACGCGCTGTCGGCAAAGCGATGGATGCGTGCGGCGGGCAGTCCTGCCGCGCGCGCGCCGTCGACCAGACCATCGGCCACCGGACCACCGATGACGACGAGCTCGTCGACACCGGCTTCGGCCGCCGCGCGCCCGCACGATGCGTGCAGCGCGTAAGACGCGTCGCCGAGCTCGAGCATCTCGCCGATGACCGCGATGCGGCGCCCTCGCGTGTCCGTGGCAGCTAGCGCCTGGAGCATCGCGCCGAGCGCCGACGGGCTCGCGTTGTACGAGTCGTCGACCAGCCGTGTGCCGCTCGCGAGCGTCGTCACGACACCGCGGCGACCGACGGGCTCGATCGCGGCAACGGCCGTCTCGATGGCGGCGGGCTCCACGTCCAGTTCGATGGCGACCGCCACGGCCGCGAGCACGTTGTGGACTTGCGCGCGTCCAGGCAGCGCGATCGTCACGTGCAGCACGCCCGCGCGCGTCGCGACCTCGGCCGAGGTGCCATCGAAGCCACGATCGACGACGGCCGAGGCGCGGACGTCGGCCGCCGGCGCCTCGCCGAACGTCACCGTGCGACCGGCGAACGTTCGCGCGCGCGTCATGACGCGCACGTCATCGGCATTGGCGACGAGCAGCGTCTCCGGTCCGGCCTGCTCGAGAATCTCGGCCTTGGCGTCCGCGAGCGCGTCGCGCGAGGCGAAGTGACCGAGATGCGCGTCGCCGACATTGATCCAGACACGCACGTCGGGTTCGGCAATGCCGACAAGCGTGCGGATCTCGCCGGCATGGTTCATCCCGAGCTCGACGACCGCGACGTCGGCGCCGCGGCGCAGCTCGATGAGCGAGAGCGGCAGGCCGATGTGGTTGTTCAGGTTGCCGCGATTGCGCAGCACGCGATAGCGCGTCGCCAGCACGTCAGCCGTGACTTCCTTCGTCGTCGTCTTACCGGCACTCCCGGTGATGGCCACGACGCGCGCGCCCGACGCGCGGCGGATCGCCCGCGCGAGCGATTGCAGCGCCGCGAGCGTGTCGCTGACGTGCAGGACAACGGCGCCTCCGGCGACATCGACGGGGCCGTCGACGAGAACCCCCGCCGCGCCCCGTCGAATCGCATCCGCGACGAACGCATGGCCATCGAAACGTTCACCGCGAAGCGCGATGAACAACGCCCCGGCCGCGATCGCGCGCGAGTCGGTCGACACGTCGTCGAACACGCGGTCGGGCGCGCCGGCCACGAGGCGCGCGCCGGTCGCCTCGGCGACCATCGCGGCGGTGAGAAGGACGGCGCTCATCGGGTCCTCACACGCGCGGGGCCGCGCGGCGCTGTCCGAGCGCCGTGCGCGCGACGTCGACGTCGTCGAATGGGAGGGTCCGATCGCCGATGACCTGGTACTTCTCGTGTCCCTTGCCGGCGATGAGCACGAGATCGCCGGGACGGGCCGCGCGGATGGCGTGCTCGATGGCGAGCCGCCGATCGAGGATCGTCACCGACGGCGTGGAGGCACGCGCCGGCGCGCCGGGCTCGGGCGTCGGCGACAGACCACGCTTGACCTCGTCGATGATCCGCTGCGGATCCTCCGACCGCGGATTGTCGGACGTGAGCACGACGAGATCGCTGAGGCGCGCCGCGACGGCGCCCATGAGCGGCCGCTTCGTGCGATCGCGATCGCCGCCGCAGCCGAAGACGGTGATGACGCGGCCTTCGGCGAGCGGACGCGCCGTCTCGAGCAGATTCTTCAGCGCGTCGTCGGTGTGCGCGTAGTCGACGACGACGCGGACGTCGTCGGTCGGCGCCGAGACGATCTGGAAACGGCCGGGCACGTGATCGAGCGCCGAGATGCCGCGTTCGATCGCCTCGGCCGGCACGTCGAGCGTGAGCGCGGCCGCGGCGGCCGCGAGGATGTTGTAGACGTTCGGACGGCCGACGAGCGGCGACCGCATGGCGATCGGTCCGCGCGTCGTGTCCACGTCGAACGCGAGGCCTTCGAGCGACGAATGCACGTCGCGCGCCCGCACGTCCGCGTCGCGATCGATGCCGTAGGTCACGACACGCGGCAGACTGGCGGCGAGCTCGCGGCCGCGCGGATCGTCGACGTTGACGATGGCCGGCGCACCGGCGGGCAGCATCTCGAAGAGCCGGCGCTTGGCGGCGAAGTACTGCTGCATGTCGCCGTGAAAGTCGAGATGGTCACGCGTGAGATTGGTGAAGATCGCCGCGGCAAATCGCAGGTACGCGACGCGGTCGAGCACGAGCGCGTGCGACGAGACTTCCATGGCGCACGCACGGCAGCCGCGCGTCACCATGTCGCGCAACAGCCGCTCGAGGTCCGAGGCCTCGGGTGTGGTGTGCGAGGCGTCGTGCTCGTCGGCCGGCGACGGTCCGACGCGGAACGTCACCGTTCCCAGTCGGCCGCACGGCAATCCGGCTGCGTCGAACACCGCCGCGAGCAGATACGCCGTCGTCGTCTTGCCGTTCGTACCCGTCACGCCAACGAGCGTCAACTCCTCGCTCGGATGACCGTGGACGATGGCGGCCAGTTCGGCGAGCGCGAGACGCGCGTCCGTCGTCCGGAGCCACGGCACGGAGACGCCTTCGGGCGCGGGACTCTCGGAAACGATGGCCAGCGCGCCACGCTTGATGGCGTCAGCGGCGAACGTCGCGCCGTCGGCGCGCAGGCCGCGGATGGCGACGAAAATCGTACCGCGCGACACGGCACGCGAGTCGTGCGTCACCACGGTCACGTTCGTCTCGCCGCGGCCGGCGGCCTCGGCAAGGGCGCCGGCGCCCGGCGCGAGCGTGCGCGCCGCCGCGAGGAGCGCGGCCAACGTCACTGGACGGCCTCCGCGCCGCTGGCGGCATCGCCCGCGTTTCCCAGATCAAGAAGGATTGAGGCACCCGTCTCGAGCGGCGCGCCCGCCTCCGGCGCCTGATCGACGACCCGCCCGCTGCCGCGGACGCGCACGGTGAGGCCGGCCCGGCCGAGCACGCGCAACGCATCGCGCGCGCCGAGTCCGCGCACGTCAGGCACCAGGCCGGGCCCACCCGTTGATGTCAGCGTCGGGAGAAGCGCGGACGCCGACGCCGGCACGGCAAGCGGACGCGACGGCCGGGCCTCGGCCGACGTCATGATGGGCGGCACCGGATCGATCGACGGCGGGACGCCGAGCTGCTGCATGGCCGCCTCGGCGATGTGCTTGAAGATCGGTCCCGCGACTGATCCGGCGTAGTAGCTCGCCGCGCGCGGCGTGTCGATGACGACGAGGATCGTCAGCACCGGATGGCGCGACGGCACGAAGCCGACGAACGACGCGTTGTACTCGCTCGCCGAGTACCGGCCGTCGACGACCTTGTGCGCGGTGCCGGTCTTGCCGGCGACCTGATACCGCACGAGCGCAGCGGCCGGAGCCGTGCCGCCCGGTGACACGACGCCTTCCATGATGCTCGTGAGCGTCGCCGCGGTTTCGGGCGAAATCACGCGGCGCAACACCTTCGGCGCGACCGGCTCGCGGCGGCCGTCGCGCACGATCGCGCCGACGACGTGCGGCTCCATCAGCAAGCCGCCATTGGCGACGGCGCTCGCGGCGGTCACCATCTGCAGCGGCGTGACGCTGATCTGGTAGCCCATCGACACGGATGCCAACGCGCTGTCGGTGAGGTTCTGCGGATTCCAGATCCCGCGGCTCTGTCCGAGGAACTCCGGGTCGAGCGCCTGACCGAACCCAAAGCGGCGCACGTAACGGCTCATCCGCTCGGCGCCGGTGCGCAGCCCCACCTTGATCGCGCCGACGTTGCTGGACTTGACGATGACGTCGCGGAACGAAATCACGCCGTGCGGGTGCGTGTCGTAGATCGGCTTGCGGCTGCCGATGCGGATGTACCCCGGCGTCGTGTCGATCATGTCGTCGGGCTTGACGATGCCTTCCTCGAGCGCGGCCGACGCGGTGACGATCTTGAAGGTCGAGCCCGGCTCGTAGACGTCCTGCACTGCGCGGTTGCGCCGGTCGTCGGCCGTCGACTTGGCCACCGCGTTCGGGTTGAACGTCGGGTAGTTGGCCATGGCGAGGATCCCGCCGGTGTACGGGTCCATGATGACGGCCGTGCCCGCGCGCGCCTCGTTCTCGCGCACGCCCGCCTCGAGCTCGCGCTCGGCGATGTGCTGCAGATACGAGTCGAGCGTGAGCTCCAGCGTCGCGCCGGGCACGGGCGGCCGTTCGACGCGGCTGTCGAGCCGCTGCCGCTTCGCGTCGACCTGCACGAACGCCAGGCCGTCCTCGCCGCTGATGACCTTGTCGTACGACAGCTCGATGCCCTGCTGCCCGTGGTTGTCGATGTCGACGAATCCGAGGACGTGCGCCGCGAGCTGGCCGCCCGGATAGTAGCGGCGCGTGTCGGTCGGCAGGACGATGCCGGGCAGCTTGAGCGCTTCGATGCGCTCGACCTGTTCAGGCGACACCGCGCGCGACCGGCGGATCGACGTGTACTGCCCGTCGCCCGACAACCGATCGACCAGGTCCTTGCGTTCCTGCCGCGTGCAGTCCCCGAGCGCGGCGCAGAGTGACGCCACGGTACCGGCCGGGTCGACCACCTTGCTCGGATCGGCGGCGATCGAGTCGGCCTCGACCGAGTAGGCCAGCAGATTGCCGTGGCGATCGAGCACGTCGCCGCGAAGCGCCTCGGGGTGGATGACGAGCTCCTGGTAGCGGCGCGCTTTCGCCGTCAGGTCATCGTGATCGATCACCTGCAGTTGTACGAGCCGCGCTTCGATGCCCACGACCCACACGCCGATGAACACGAGCACGATGAGGACACGGCGCTTCATCGCCGGACGCCAGCGCGCTTCGAAGGCGGCGTCGGCGCGATCGGCCGTCTGGAGCGGGTCGAACGCCGACGGCGTCGATCGAACCGCGCGAAGCCAGTGGAACGCACGCATCGGACGACCTCAGCGGATGGAGGCGACGACGCCGGTCGGCGCCGGAGCGGCCGGCGCGCGCTCGACGACGAGCGTGTCGTCGATCGAGGGCGGCGTGAGGCCGAGCGCGCGCGCGTGCGCGTCCACGTAGCCGGGCGCGCGCAGCGTCTCGAGGTTCAAGCGGAGCTTGCGGTTGATCGTCTCCTCGGAGGAACGGTCGAGGCGCAGCCGCTCGGTCTGATAGCCGTAGCGGACGACCTCGAAGTGCTGCCACGCCGTGAACAGCACCATCGCGACGACGAGGCACGCGAGCCAGACGTTGCGCCGCAACGCGCGCGCGTGCGCGCGGTCGACCTCGCGCGTGATCGGGTTGTTGCGAATGCTCTTCCGGACCGCGTATTCCACGTCGTTGCTCATGCCACCTTCTCCGCCACGCGCAGCCGCGCGCTCCGCGATCGAGGATTGCGGGCCTGTTCCTCGGGACCGGCCACGACGGGCCGGCGCGTGAGGAGCGCCGCGGCGCCGCTGGCCGCCCGCGCGCGAAATGCCTGCTTCACCAGGCGATCCTCGAGCGAGTGAAACGCGATGATCGCGAGCCGCCCGCCCGGCCCGAGCGCGGTCCACGCCGCGTCGATGAACGTCTCGATCGCCCCCAACTCGTCGTTCACCCAGATGCGCAGCGCCTGGAACGTCCGCGTCGCCGGGTCGATGCGCTGCCAGCCCCGCTGGCCGACGCCGCGCCGCACTTCAGTCGCGAGCGCCGCCGTATCGGTGAGCGCCCCGCGATCGCGTGCCGCGAGGATCGCGCGCGCCACGCGCCGCGATCGCCGCTCCTCGCCGTAGCGCCAGATCACGTCGGCGAGCGTCGTCTCGTCGACCTCGGCCAGCCGCGCCGCGAGCGGCAGCCCGCGTGACCGATCCATGCGCATGTCGAGCGGCCCTGCCTGACGGAAGCTGAAGCCGCGGTCGGCCTCGTCGAGCTGCATCGACGAGACGCCGAGGTCGGCGAGGATGCCCGCCACGGGACCCGCACCGTGCGCGTCGAGGATGGCCGCCAGATGCCGGAAGTCGTCATGGACGAACGTGACGCGGCCGCCGTACTCGGCGAGCCGCTGCCGCGCTTCGGCGAGCGCGGTCTCGTCGCGATCGATCCCGACGAGCCGCTCGACCCCGGCCGCGAGGATCGCGGCCGCGTGGCCGCCCAGGCCGACCGTGGCATCGACATACGTTCCGGTCCGGTGCGGCGCCAGCATTGCGACCACCTCGCCGGCGAGCACGGGCTCGTGCACGCCTCAGATCCCGAACTCTGCGAGCGCCCGCGCGTCGTCGTCGGTGAACGGATCGCGCTGGAGCTTCGAGACGAACCGATCGTGATTCCAGACTTCGAGGTACTCCATCTGGCCGAGCACATCGACGTCGCCCGTCATTCCCGCCGCTTCACGCAGCCGCGCGGGAATCACGACGCGTCCCTGGGCGTCGAGCTCGGCGGGCTGCCCGAAGTAGTTCACCCGGTCGAGGAACCGCTTCCGCGCCGGATGCGTGCTCGGCATCTGCTTGACGCGCGCCTCGAGGTTCTCCCAGACCGGCATCGGATAGAGCCGCACGGACTCGCCTTCGACGCTCGTCACGTACAGCCGGGTACCGTGCTGGTCCTGGACCAGGGATTTGAACGCGGTGGGAAGCTTGAGCCGCCCGCGGTCGTCGATCCGCGCCGGATAGCTGCCGCGAAGCACGGTTACTCCACTCTGCTCCAAAAAACTCCACGTGATGGTAGAGCGGAGGCCTTCGACTGTCAATTGCAAAGTGGGCGCAAGTTTTTGTTTTTCTGTGGCTTACGCCTTCTGTTCGCTGTCTTCTCGCTCGGTGCGGTCAGGTGCCCTGAGGGCGTGGTACCATCGCCGCCGCTTCATGCCGGGGCCGCGCACGATTCTCGTCTGTGAGGCGCAGGTGCCATTCGTTCGTGGCGGCGCCGAGTACCACGTCCGCGAGCTCGTTCGCCAGCTCGTCTCGCACGGCTACGACGCCGAGCTCGTGAGCGTACCGTTCAAGTGGTATCCCAAGGCCGAGATCCTGACGCACGCGGCGGCCTGGCGGCTGCTCGATCTCGGCGAGAGCAACGGCCGGCCGATCGATCTCGTCATCGCGACGAAGTTTCCCACATATTTCGCGCGCCATCCGCAGAAGGTGGCGTGGCTCATCCACCAATATCGCGCGGCTTACGAGCTGGCCGGCACGCGCTTCAGCGACTTCGATCACGTCGACGAGGACGTCGCGCTGCGGCACGATCTCGTGGCGCTCGACACGGCGATGCTCGGCGAGTGCGTGCGCCGGTTCGCCAACTCGCGCAACACGGCCGATCGCGCGGCGCGCTTCAACGGCGTCGATGTCCAGCCGCTCTATCACCCGCCGCGTCTCGCGCCACGCCTCCATCGCGGCGAGGCCGGACGCTACATCCTGTCGGTCGGCCGGCTCGAAGCGGTCAAACGTGTGGATTTGGCGATCCGCGCGCTCGCGCACGTGCCAGGTGATCTGTCGCTCGTCATTGCCGGCACGGGCACGAATCGCGCGGCGCTCGACGCGCTCGTCGCCGAGCTCGATCTCGGCGCGCGCGTTCGCTTCCTCGGCGAAGTCGACGACGACACGCTCGTCGAGTTGTATGCGGGCGCGCTCGGGGTCGTCTATCCGCCGTACGACGAGGACTACGGGTACGTCACGCTCGAGGCGTTCCTCGCCGCCAAGCCAGTTCTCACGACGGCCGACTCGGGCGGGCCGAACGAGTTCGTCGTCGACGGCGAGAACGGCCGCGTGACCGCGCCCGATCCGGAGGCCCTGGGCGAGGTGATGGCCTGGCTCGATGCCGACCACGCGCGTGCCGCGGCGCTCGGCGAGTCGGGATACGATCGCGCGCGGACGGTCACCTGGACAGGCGTCATCGAGACGCTCATCGGCGCATGAAGCTCGTCATCCAGATTCCCTGCCTCAACGAGGCGCAGACGCTGCCCGGCACGCTCGCCGATCTGCCGACGGCGATCCCGGGCGTCGACTGCATCGAGACGCTCGTCGTCGACGACGGATCGATCGACGGGACGTCGGAGGTGGCGCGCGCGCACGGCGTCCATCACGTCGTGCGGCTGCGGCGGCAGAAGGGACTGGCGGCCGCGTTCATGGCCGGTATCGATGCCAGCCTGCAGGCGGGCGCCGATCTCATCGTCAACACGGACGCCGACAACCAGTACGCGGGCTCCGACATCGCGCGGCTCGTCGAGCCGCTTCTCGCGGGCACGGCCGATATCGTCATCGGCGATCGCAATATCCGCGACCAGCGGCAGATGTCGTGGTCGAAGCGGTGGCTGCAGCGGCTCGGGAGCTGGACGGTACGGCAGGTGTCGAACACGACCGTCCCGGACACGACGAGCGGATTCCGTGCGTACACGCGCGATGCCGCGCTCCGCATGACGATCGTCTCGGAGTTCTCGTACACGCTCGAGTCGATCATCCAGGCCGGCAAGAAGCGGATGGCCATCGCGCACGTGCCGGTCTCGACCAACGCACGCACGCGCCCGTCGCGGCTCTTCCACAGCATCTGGTCGTACCTGAAGCGATCGGGTGCGACGATCGTGCGAATCTACGCGGTGTACGAACCGCTCAAGGTCTTCACCTACATCGGCGCCGTCATCTTCGCGCTGGGCTTCCTCGTCTCGCTCCGGTTCCTCTACTACTACTTCTTCTCGTATGAGCCCGGGAAGATCCAGTCGCTCATCTTCTCGGCCGTGT
>CALFMR010000530.1 GCA_937880585.1 uncultured Acidobacteriota bacterium | reverse complement strand
CCGTGGCCGTCGTCGCGAGTTGGATGCCCGCACGTCGGGCCTCCGCCACGGATCCCTGGTCGGTCCTGCGAACGGACTAGCCACGAACGACGCCCACCACAGAACGCCCTCCGCAGGGCCCTTCACGAGCCGTCCACGAGCCGGCCTCCCGCGCGAGCTTCCGCGCCACGTTCGGGTTCCCCTGGGTCTGAAGACCGCGCGAGCAGCGAACCGACGACGCCTCGGCGGTAGCGGTGTTCGTCGGCCACGCCCGGCCGTCCGGCGTCGAGCGCCGCGTCGATGCGCGGCAGCATGCCGGCCGTCGTGAGCGTGAGGTGCGCGACGCACTCGGCCGCGGACCAGCCGCCCGATGCCGGTCGCGCGTGGAAAACCACTTCGTCGACGCGCGCGGCGAGATCCGCCGCCCGGGTGCTGGCGGCATCGAGCTCATCGAGCAGGGTCGCGATCTGGGATGCATCCGGTTCAGGTCAAGACCGTTCGGGATCGCCCGCCGCCATCGAGGCCGCGCGCACGTCACCGGCGATGTGAAACGCCGTGTTCGCCGCGGGCACGCCGGCGTAGACGGCCGTCTGCAGCAGCACGTCCTCGACGTCGCACCACTCGAGCTCGTGCGCCACGCCCGCCTCGAGGTGCAGGCGGAACTCCTCCCACCGTCCCAAAGCGGCCGTCGTCGCGAGCACGAGAAGCCGCCGCGTGCGCACGTCGAGACCGGGGCGCGTCCAGATCGTGCCCCACGCATAGCGCGTGATGAGCTGCTGAAAGCCGCGCGTCAACTCGGTCGCTGACGCCGCCGCGCGGTCGACGTGCGCGTCGCCGAGCACGGCGCGCCGCATGGCGGCGCCGGCCGCGTCGAGATCGCGATCGCCGCCGATCAGGAACGCGGCCAGCGCGGCGGTGAACGAACGCGGCCGCTCGAGGTTCGACAGATGCGCGGCCGGCAGCCGCACGGCCGTCGCGCCGGGAATGCTCGACGCCAGCAGGCCGCCGTTCCCAGGCCACGGCATCGACACGTCGCGGTCGCCGCCGATGACGAGCGTCGGCACTCGAATCGCTGCGAGCGACGCGCACTCGTCCAGGTCGCGGATCGCCGCGCAGCAGCCGGCGTACCCGGCCGGATCGGTAGTGGCGAGGATTCGTCGAACGGCCGCGAGGGCCGGCGCGTTCGACGCGCGCCACTCCGGCGAGAAGTACCGGCCGAGCGCCAGATCGACGACCGCCGGCATCCCGTGGGCGAGCACCGCCCGGCGGCGCGCCTCCATGGCGTCTGGATCGGCGACGCGCGGCGAGGTGTTGGCGAGAATCAGGTGCGTGAGCCGATCGCCGTGCCGCCGCGCCAGTCGCAGGCCGATCATCCCGCCGAGCGAGAGGCCGCAGAAGGCGAACGTCGCGATGCCGAGCGCGTCGGCAAGGGCGATGACGTCCTCGGCCAGCGCGTCAATCGTGTAGTCGCCCGACGGCGCCGACGATGCGCCGTGACCGCGCACGTCGTATCGCAACAGACGCAGGTTCGGCCCGAGCGACGCGACCTGCGCGTCCCACATCGTGTGGTCGACGCCGAGCGAATGCGCCAGCACGACGACCGGCCGATCGTCGGCTCCATCGAGCCGGTAGTAGCAGCGCGCGCCGTTGATCGTCAGAACCGGCATGGTCGTGTTCAGAGCTCCCAGTCCGCGGCTGCCTCGGCCAGCAGGCGCTGCCGGAACGACTCGGCCGCACCGAGGTAGGCCTCGGGCTCGTCGATCGTCGCGAGCTCCTCCGGCGCGAGAATCGACACGATCTCCGGCATGTCCGCGACGACCGCGCGCAACGGACGTGCCGACGCCGTCGTCTCGGCCACCGCGTCGCGAACGAGCCGCGAGGCGCGATCTCGACCCACGCGTCCCGCCATCAGCGCGGCCAGACGCTCGGCGAAGACGACGCTGTACGCGCCAGAGAGATGCGCGCGCATGCGGTCGGCGTGGACGCTCAATCCCGCGACGACGTCGGCGCAGGCCGACAGCGCCGAGCCGCACGTCTGGACGACTGCCGCGATCACCGGCGCCTCGGCCTGCCAGCCGCCAGCCGCGCGCTCGTGGGCCTGCAGCGCGCTCGACAGGTAGCTGGCGACCAGGCCGGGCGTGCGCGTTGCCGCCGCGATGACGACCGCCGAGCCCGAGGGGTTGCGCTTGTGCGGCATCGTCGATGAGCCGCCGCCGGGTTCCTCCGCCTCGGCGACCTCCGTCTGCATGAGCAGCGCGACGTCAATCGCGATCTTGCCGAGCGCGGCCGTGTAGACGCCCAGCGCCGACACGAGTGCGGCCAGGCGATCGCGGTGCGTGTGCCACGGGCCGGCGGGCCGCGCGAGATTCAACGTCGAGGCCAGCGTCGCTTCGACGGGTTCAGCCGACGCACCGAGCATGGCGAGCGTTCCCGACGCGCCACCGAATTGCAGTTGAAGCGCGCCAGTGAAGGCCGCCGCCACATCGGTACCTGCCCTGGCCACACCGCCGGCCCATCCTGCCGTCTTGAGTCCGAAGGTAATCGGCGGCGCGGGCTGCAGCAGCGTGCGGCCGGGCGTCACGGTCGCGCGGTGCGCCTCCGACAAGGCACGGAGACCGCGGAGCAGGCGATCGTGATCGGACGCGAGCACGCGGCGGGCGCGCTGCAGACACAGGACGAGCGCCGTGTCGATGAGATCCTGGCTGGTCGCACCCCAGTGCGCGAATCGCGCGGCATCCTCGGCAATCGCCGCGACCTCGGCCCGCAAGGCGGCGACGAACGCAATGGCGGGCGTCGCCGATGCGCGGGCCTCGCGCGCCAGCCGCGCCGCGTCGAAGCGATCGACGGTCACGCGCGCCAGCGCATCGGGCACGGCAGCGGGCACGACGCCGTGGGCGGCCTCGGCTCGAGCGAGGCCGACCTCGAAGGCGAGCATCATCGACAAGACCGACGCGTCCGAGAAGACGTCGGCCAGTGCGTCGGTTGTCGCGAGGCTGTCGATCAAGCGGGATCCCATCACGCGTCCCGCCGCACTCTATCCGATGCGCGGACGGGCGTCGACGGACATCCGAATGCGCGGGGACGGTCGGGAGTGCGCGGTCGCGTCGCGTGCCCCTGGGCCTGAAGGCCCAGGGCTCCGAGTTCGCTCACTCGTCGAAAAAGGCGGTCTCGCGATCGCCCTGCAGGTGGATGACGAACATCCAGACGCCGTCGCCGGCCGGCTGCGCGACGAGCGTCTCGCGCCGTTCGGCCGGCACGAGCGCCAGGACCGGATCCGCGTCGAGCGCGGGATCGCCCGCGAAATACACGCGCGTGAACAGATGGCGCAGCAGCCCGCGCATGAACAGGCACACGTTGATGTGCGCCGCCGTCGCTGCGTCGTCCACAGTCGCGGGCACGCCCGGCCGGATGGTCGTGAACTCGCAGATGCCGTCGCCGCCGGTCGGCAGCCGTCCCCATCCGGCAAACGGCCGATCGGCACCCGCACTTCCCTGCGCCGCCGCGCCGTACTGGCCGCGCGCATCGGCCTGCCACAGCTCGACCATCGCGTCGGGCACCGGCTCGCCGGCACCGTCGATCACTTGCACGCGCAGGCGGACGGGTTCGCCTGGCGCGCCGCGCATGGCCATGACGCCGCGCGTCGCGTCGGTCGTGAGGCCGAAGTGAAAAAACGGGCCGACCGTCTGCGACGGACTGGCGACGAGATCCTCCGATCGATCGCCGCTCATGTCCGTCCCTCGAATGGCGTCGACCCGGGTCCGCGCACGACGATGTCGAAGCGATAGCCGAGCGCCCACTCGGGCGTCGTCAGGCTGAAGTCGAACGCCGACACGAGACGCCGGCGCGCGCGTTCGTCGGGCACGCCGAGCAGGATCGGGTCGTGCGCCATCAGGGGATCGCCGGGAAAGTACATCTGCGTCACGAGCCGCGTGAGGAAGTTCGTCCCGAAGATCGAGAAGTGGATGTGCGCCGGCCGCCACGCGTTCTCGTGGTTGCGCCAGGGATACGCGCCCGGCTTGATCGTCGTGAAGCGGTATCGGCCTTCGGCATCGGTCTCGCACCGGCCCGCGCCGATGAAGTTCGGATCGAGCGGCGCGGGATGCCGATCGCGCGCGTGGATGTACCGCCCGGCCGCGTTCGCCTGCCACACTTCGACGAGCGCGCCCGGCACCGCCCGTCCATCCTCATCGACGACGCGCCCGGCGACGACGATGCGCTCGCCGAGCGGCTCGCCGGATGGACCGTGTCGCGTCAGATCCGCATCCGCGGCGCTGACGCCGAGGTGCCCGTACACCGGCTGGCTCACGTCCGAAAGCGACGCCGGCAACTGGATGAGCGGCCGCATCGGCGCCCGCAGGACGGTCGATCGATAGTCGGGATGGAGGAGCGGCGGCTGGCTGCCGCGGAGTGGATTGTCGTGCATCGCCTGCCCCTTCGTCACGGCTGTCACTCGGCGGCCGAAGCCTGACCGTGGGCCGCGGCCGTGCGCGCGTTGAGATCTCGAAGCGTCTCGAGCTCGGTCGCCGTGGGCGCAGGCGTCTCCTCGACGACGGCCGCGAATTGGACCGGCCAGCCGGTCTGGGCGACGACCTGCTCCCGCGTGGTGCCAGGGTGCAGACTCGTCACTTCGAATTCCCGGGTTTCGGGATGCGGCCGCATCGTGCACAAATCGGAGACGAGCAGGACCGGGCCCTCGGTCTGGATGCCCATCGCGCGGCGTTCACGCCCGGTCCGCCCGTGACCCAGTGACGTGAGGAAGTCGACCTCGGCGACGAACGCCCGCGGGCTGTGCCGCATGACGATGAACGTCCGCCGGCAGGCGGTGGCGATTTCCGTCGCGCCACCGCTGCCCGGCAGCCGGACCTTCGGCGCGCCGTACGGCCCGATGACCGTGCTGTTGAGGTTCCCGTAGCGATCGACCTGGGCGCCGCCGAGGAAGCCGACCGTGATGCGGCCGCCCTGCAGCCAGTACTGGAACATCTCGGGCACCGAGACGGTCGTGAGCGCGGTCTCGCACAGCTCGCCGTCGCCGATCGACAGCGGCAGGACGGTCGGCTTGGTGGCAAGCGTCCCCGACTCGTAGACGAGCGTGATGCGCGGCGCGTGCGTCAACCGCGCGAGGTTGCACGCCGCCGAGGGCAGCCCGATCCCGACGAAGCACACGTCGTCGTCGGCGAGCGCGCGCGCCGCCGCGACGGTCATCATCTCCGACGCCGACCAGCTCATCGCGCCACCGCCGCGTGCACGTTCGCGTCGATCCAGGCGCGGAACCGGTCGCGGTCGCGTGCAATCGCGTCCCAGGCCACGTAGAACGCATTGTCGCGCGCGTAGTAGCCGTGGGCGTAGGACGGCCGGGCGCCGCCCGGCACGACGGCGATCGCGTCGATGGTCCAGGACGGCAGGACGACCGCGTTCTGACCGCCCGGCTTGGCCACGGTGTCGACGACCTCTTCGACCGTCACGAGCGCGCGGCGCGCGGCGAGCACGGCTTCCTTCTGGACGCCGACGATGCCCTCGACGAGGACGTTCCCGTCGCGATCGGCCTTCTGCGCGTGGACGATCGTGACGTCGGGCCGCAGGGCGGGGACGACGGCCAGCGGCTCGCCGGTGAACGGGTCATCGATGAACGCAATGCGCGGGTTCACCGCCGGCAGGTCCGAGCCGCGATAGCCGCGGAAGAACGCGCTCGGCATGCCCGCGGCCCCGGCAGCGTAGGCGTGCGCCATCGCCGAGTGGCTGTGCTCTTCGATCTCGAGCGGCCGCGGCCACTGGTGTTCGACAGCATCGCGGAGCCGGTGGAGCGAGCCGACGCCCGGATTGCCGCCCCAGGAGAAGACGAGCTTCGTCGCGCACCCGCAGCCGATCATCTGGTCGTAGACGAGATCGGGCGTCATGCGGATGAGGGTCAGGCCGGTCACCCCTTGCCGGATGATCTCGTGTCCGGCGGCGAACGGGATGAGATGGGTGAATCCCTCGAGGGCCACGGCGTCGCCGGGACGGACGAGACGCGCGATGGCGTCGGCGAGGGGCAGGAATGCGCTCATGGCGAATGGCGGCACGGCGCGCGATCGCGCGGGGACGCCGCGCGGAAACGTACCCGGGCGGATCGGCGGTGTCAAGCGATTATCGACGTCGATGTGCGATAAACGCACACGCCGGCGTGCTAGACTGCGCCCGGCCGCCCGGCTCGTGCCCATCAGGAGTGCCCCATGCCGACCTATCACAGCGACGTTGTCGGAAGCCTGCTTCGTCCGCGATCCCTGCTCGATGCCCGCGCGCGCCTCGCACGCGGCGAGCTGTCACCGGCCGCCTTCAAGGCGATCGAGGATCAGGCCGTCGACGACGTCGTCGCGCTCCAGACGCAGGCCGGGCTCGACGTCGTCACCGACGGCGAGCTGCGCCGGTATGCGTTCTTCGGTCACCTGGTGGACGCGCTCGAGGGCTTCGACCGGCACTCGGGCTGGTCGATCACGTTTCACGACGAGGCCGGCGCCCAGGAGGCGCTCCAGCGGCCGGTCGTCGTGGGCAAGCTCAAGTGGAAGCGGCAGATGAGCGTCGAGGAGTTCACCTACCTGCGCGGGCGCACGACGCGTGCCGTCAAGGTGACGCTCGTCAGCGCGCAGCAGGCCGCCGCCTACTACGATCCCGACAAGTCACGCGCCGCTTACGCCACGCGCGATGCCTATCTCGCCGACCTCGTCGACTTCACGCGCGCCGAGATTGCCGAGCTCATCCGCCTCGGCTGCGAGTACATCCAGATCGACGCCCCGCAGTACGCCGCCCTGCTCGACGAGACGATTCGCGAGGGCTACCGGCAGCGCGGCGCCGATCCGGACGCACTTCTGGAGGCGTGCGTCGACCTCGACAACGCGATCATCGCCGGCCAGCCGGGCCACGTCACCTTTGGTATCCACCTCTGCCGCGGCAACTATCGGAGCATGTTCTACGCGTCGGGCGGGTACGACCGCATCGCCAAGCAGATCTTCGGCCGTTCCAACTTCCACCGCTTCCTGCTCGAGTACGACGATGCCCGGTCCGGGACATTCGAGCCTCTGCGCCACGTCGGCGACGACCGCGTCGTCGTGCTCGGCCTGGTCAGCTCGAAGAAGGCGGCGCTCGAATCGCCCGATGCCCTCAAGGCGCGCATCGCCGAGGCGGCGAAGATCGTCCCCCTCGAGCGGCTGGCACTCAGTTCGCAGTGCGGGTTCGCGTCGACGCACGAAGGCAACCGGCTGACCGAAGACGAAGAACGCCGCAAGCTCGAGCTCGTCGCGGCCACCGCCCACGAGGTCTGGGGAAGGGCAAGTTAGAAGCCAGAAGCCAGAAGTTCGAAGCCAGAAGGACCAGAGGTTCAGGCCCGCGGCGCGTGGGGAGCGTGTAGAGCACACGCGGCGGCCCGCCGCTAGGACAATGGCGCGCCGACGTAGCTCTCGGCGAAGCTCGTGAGTGCGGCGCGCGAGCTGACGAGATAGTCGAGCTCGGCGTGCTGGCGCAGGGCGTCGAACGGGTTCTCCGTCTCCGCCTTGTGCAGCGCCGACGTCATCCACCACGAGAACCGCTGCGCCCGCCACGCCCGCCGCAACCCACGTTCGGAGTAGGTGTCCAACTCGGTCGTCGACCCGTCGCGATAGAAGCGCGCCAGCGCATCGGCGAGGCGCCAGACATCGGCGACGGCCAGATTCAGCCCCTTCGCGCCCGTCGGCGGCACGATGTGCGCCGCGTCCCCGGCCAGGTACAGCCGCCCGTGCGCCATCGGATCGACGACGAAGCTGCGCATCGGCGTGACGCCCTTCTGCAGGATCGGCCCCGCGGCGGGCGTCCAGCCGTCGCGACACGCGAAGCGCGCGGCCAGCTCCGACCAGATGCGATCGTCCGACCAGTCGGCGAGGTCCTCGTCGGGCGCGCACTGGAGGTAGAGGCGCGTGATCGCCGGCGATCGCATGCTGAACAGCGCGAAGCCGCGATCGTGCCGCGCGTAGACGAGCTCGGCGCACGACGGCGCGGCCTCGGCGAGGATGCCGAGCCAACCGAACGGATACGTCCGTTCGTACACGCGCACGGCGCCGGCCGGAAGCGACGCGCGCGATACGCCGTGGAAGCCGTCGCAGCCCGCGACGAAATCGCAGGCGAGCGTCTCGGCGCGCCCGGCCTGGCGGTAATGGATCGACGGCCGCGTCGTCTCGATGCCGCCGATCTCGACATCCGCGACCTCGAACGCCAGGGGCCGCCCTGTGGCGATCCGCGCGTCGATGAGATCCTTGACGACTTCGTTCTGGCCGTAAATCGTGATCGCCCGCCCGCCGGTGAGCTCGGCCATGTCGACGTGGTGTCGCTCGCCGCCGAACGACAGGAAGAGCCCGGCGTGCCGCATGCCCTCCCGCGCGAGCCTGGCGCCGAGTCCCAGATCGCGGAGCAGATCGACCGTTCCCTGCTCGAGCACCCCGGCACGCACGCGTTCGACGACGTGCGCGCGCCCGTGCCGTTCCAGGATCACCGAGTCGATGCCGCGCGTGTGGAGAAGGTGCCCGAGCAGCAGGCCGGCTGGCCCGGCGCCGATGATGCCTACCTGCGTGCGGTGTGCCGGCATCGTTCCAGGGCTCGCGGTCGCCGCCTCAGATGCGCTCCAGGAGCAGTGCCATGCCCTGCCCCACGCCGATGCACATCGTGCACACGGCGTAGCGCCCGCGCGTACGACGCAGTTGATAGAGCGCCGACGCGACGAGCCGCACACCGCTCGCGCCGAGCGGATGGCCGAGCGCGATCGCCCCGCCGTTCGGGTTGACGTGCGGGGCGTCGTCGGCGACGCCGAGCGCGCGCAGGCACGCGAGGACCTGCGCGGCGAATGCCTCGTTGATCTCGAAGAGATCGACGTCGGCGAGCGTCAGGCCCGTCCTCGCCAACAACCGTTTCGTCGCGGGAATCGGGCCGAGCCCCATGACGCGTGGCGGCACGCCGGCGGCAGCCGATGCGACGATGCGGGCCGACGGCGTCAGCCCGTGGCGCGCGGCGGCCGCTTCCGAGGCGAGCAGCACCGCGCCGGCGCCGTCATTGATCCCCGACGCATTGCCGGCGGTGATCGTGCCGCTAGGCCGCGTGATGGGCGCGAGACGCGCGAGCCCTTCGAGCGTCGTGTCGGGACGCGGGTGCTCGTCGGCGGCGACCACGATCGGACCCTTTTTCTGTCGCACCGTCACCGGGACGAGCTCGTCGGCCAGCGTGCCTGCGGCGACGGCGGCGGCCGTGCGCTGCTGGCTGCGATAAGCGAACGCGTCCTGATCCTCGCGGCTCACGTGGTGTTCGGCGGCGACGTTCTCCGCGGTTTCGGCCATCGAGTCCGTACCGAACGCCTGGCGCATCGCGGGATTGACGAACCGCCACCCGAGCGTCGAGTCCTCCATCGTCTGGCGGCGCCCGAAGGCGGTGTCCGCCTTGGCGATCACGTACGGGGAACGCGACATGCCTTCGACGCCGCCGGCGATCAACAAGTCCGCGTCGCCGCAGGCGATCTGTCTGGCGGCGCTGGCGATGGCGTCGAGGCTCGAGCCGCAGAGACGGTTGATCGTGACGCCCGGCACCGACACGGGCAGGCCGGCGAGCAAGAGCGCCATCCGCGCGACGTTGCGATTGTCCTCGCCCGACTGATTCGCGCACCCGAGCACGACATCGTCGAGCGCCGCCCAGTCGACCTGCGGGTGGCGCGCCTGGAGCGCCGCGAGCGGCACGGAGGCGAGATCGTCGGTGCGCACCGGCGCGAGCGCACCGCCATAGCGGCCGAACGGGGTGCGGACGGCGTCGCAGAGCAGGACGGGCGCAAGGGACATCGAGGACTCCGGCGGCCACTCTAGAGGGCGCGGCCGATGCCTGTCAAGCCGAATATCGCCTCATCTGGCCGATAATCGCACAGCCCGGGCGGCCCGGCCGGCCCGCGCGCCGCGCGTCCGGTGCCTCACGCGGGCGCGTGCCGGATCGCCTCGCCAATCTCGGCCGCGGCGTGGCGCAGCACCGGGAGGAAGTCGCGCTCGAGCGTCGCCGCGTCCGTCCGGCCCGCGTGGACGCCGACGTTGATCGCCGCCACGACCTGCCCGTCCGTCCGGCGCACCGGCACGGCGAGCGATCGCAGTCCCAGCTCCAGCTCCTGGTCGACGATCGCGTAGCCCTGCCCGGCGACGCGATCGAGCGCGGCGCGCAGCCGCGCGCGGTCGACGATCGTGCGCGGCGTGTGACGCACGAGCTTCACGCGCGCGAGGACGGCCGACCGAGGCGCCGGCGGCAGCGCCGCGAGAAGGACGCGGCCCATCGAGGTACACGCCGCCGGCAGCCGGCTGCCCACCGAGAGACCGATCGACAGGATGCGCCGCGTCGCCGCGCGGGCCAGGTACACGATCTCGTCCCCGTCGAGCACGGCGAGCGACGAGGACTCGTGCAGCGTCTCGGACACGCGCTCGAGGACCGGCTGCGCGACGCGCGCGATCGACGTCGACCCGAGATAGGCGTAGCCGAGCGTCAGCACGGCCGGCGTCAGCGTGAAGAGGCCGTCGGCCGAGGCCGCGTACCCGAGTTGCACGAGCGTATAGAGGCAGCGCCGGGCGGCGGCGCGCGACAGACCGGCGGCGCGGGCCACGCCGGCCACCGAGAGCGGCGTCCGGGCGTCGGCGAACGCGCGAATCACCGACAGGCCTCGGGCCAGCGAGAGCATGTAGTCGGGGTCACCCGTGGGCCGGCGGGCGGGCACGCGCCCGCGCGCCACGCGCACCGGCGTTCGCTTCGGGACCGATCCGGCGGCCGCACGACGTTTCATCGCACACTCCTCGCGCACCGGCGTTCCCGGCTGCACGGCTTCTCGGCCGCGGGCGTGCCAGCGGCGCCTAGTGTACCGTCTCGGGCGCGTACGACTGACGTTCGGTGCGGATGACGCGCGCGATCCGCGCGTCGAGCTCCGCCTGGGCGAGGGCGAACGGCCCAGCCACGGCGGCGCCCATCGGGATCTCGATGGCGATGACGACGTCGTCACCCGCCGGCTGGACGATCCAACTGAAGCCCTGCAGCACGACGCGGCGGTCGGCCGGCGCGTCCGGGTTCTCCGCGCGATCGATCGCGCGCAGGATCTCGACGAGCACGTCGTGGACGGCCGCGTCGTCCCACGTGGCGGGCTCGCCGTGCGGCACGATGACGGACTCAGTGACCGCGAAATCGCGGCCCTTCAGAACGACTTCAACGGGAAAGACCATGGAGGTTCTCGCAGACGGATCGAGTATAAGCCGGCGGGCGGTCCAGTCGGTGCGCGCGGTCAAATCTGGATTCGGCGCGGCGTCGCAACGTCGGCCAGCTGCTCTTCCAACCGCGCCGCGTCAGTCACCGGTTCCCGGCACGCAAAGTCGTGACAGACGTACGCCGTCGGCCGCCCATCACGCATCGCCATGGCAGAAGTCCACGGCAGCCGCGCGGCCAGCGCCTGGCGTGTCCCTTCGGCGCTTGCCGCCGTATCGATCGGCACGACCACACCGGCCGGCAGAAAGTGTCGGGCGACGACACGCTCGAGCACGCGCGCGTCGTCGGCGGCGCGGTCGCCGACGATGACGACCTGTGTCCCGGCGGCGTGCCACAGCGCGACGTTCGCGACCATGAACGGCATGACACGAACCGCGCGGCCCAGTTCGGGACCATAGCGCTCGAGCGTCCGTTTGGCACGGTCGACGAGCTCACCGTTCGCCGTAAGGTGCCCGAGCGTCAGAAGATTACGCACCGTGACCGATGCTGCCGCCGGCTCCGCGCCGTCGTAGTCCTCTTTCAACCGAAGCAGGACGGACGCGTCCTTCCCCGTCGTGCTGAACCAGCCACCGTCGCGCGTGTCGAAGAAGCGCGTCGTCTCAGCCTCGGTCAACGCGAGCGCCCAGTCGAGCCAGGCCGCATCGCCGGTGGCTTGAAAGAGCTCGATCGCCCCCCACGCGACATACGCATAGTCCTCGCAGAACGCGTCGATGGCCGCTTCGCCCGCGCGATGACGCCGCAAGAGACGCGCGTCCTCCGGCTGCCACAGCTCGCGCTTCATCCACGTGGCGGCGCGCTCGGCCGCACGCCGCCAGTCGTCGCGGCGCGGACTGTCGACCAGCACACGCGCAGCTCGCGCGAAGGCGGCCACCATCAGGCCGTTCCACCCGGCGGGAATCTTGTCGTCGAGATGGGGCCGCGGCCGATGCGATCTCGCTTCGAACAACGACGCCCGCGCGTCAGCGAGCGTTCGCATCACGTCGTCCGGGGATGTGCCCGTCCGCGCGGCGATGTCGTCGACGGCCTGCGCGACGTACAGGATGTTCTGTCCGACGAACTCACCTTGCGGATCGGCGAGTGCGTTGCCGTTCGGTTCGATACCGAATCGGCGGCTGACGATGTCGAAGCCGTCACCGACCAGGCGTCGAACTTCGCCCGCGGTCCAAACGTAGAAAGCGCCTTCCCGCTTCTCGCCGTGTCCGGCATCGTCGCCGCCATCTGACGAGCTCACGAGCGAATCCGCGTCCTCGGCCGAATAGAACGCGCCGTCGGGCGCCGTGAGATCGCGCTGCACGTAGTCGAGCGTGTCCTCGGCCACCGTCGCGTAGAACGGCTCGCCGCTGGCCTGTCCGGCCTCGAGGTACGCCAGGACGAGTTGCGCCTGGTCGTAGAGCATCTTCTCGAAGTGCGGAACGCGCCATTCGGCATCGACCGAGTAGCGATGGAAGCCGCCGCCAATCTGATCGCGGACGCCACCCACGGCCATCGCACGCAGCGTCTCGAGCGCCATGTCGCGCGCGTGGTGGTCACCGGTGAGCGCCGACGCTTCGAGCAGGAACAGCAATTCGGCCGGCCGCGGAAACTTCGGCGCGCCGCCAAACCCGCCGTGCCGCGCGTCGAACGTCTCGGCGAACGAGGCGATGCCCGTCGCAAGGGCCTTGAGACCCGCCACTGATCCGCGATCGGGTGCCGGCTCATCGGCGCCGCTCGCCCGCCGAAGCTGGCCGATGGCCTCGGCCGCGGACGAGACGATGGCCGCGCGTTCGTTCTTCCACGCGCGCGCGAGCTGCTCGAGAATCTGGATGAAGCCGGGCCGCCCCCAGCGTTCGGTCGGCGGAAAGTACGTTCCGCCGAAGAACGGCTGGAGATCCGGCGTGAGCCACACGCTCATCGGCCAGCCGCCGGCGCCGGTCATCGCCTGCACGAACATCATGTAGACGCGATCGAGATCCGGCCGCTCCTCGCGATCGACTTTGATCGACACGAAGTGCGCGTTGAGAACAGCCGCGACGTCCGGATCCTCGAACGACTCGTGCGCCATCACGTGGCACCAGTGACAGGCCGCGTAGCCGATCGAGAGAAAGATGGGCTTGTCCTCGCGCCGCGCGCGCGCGAACGCTTCGTCGCCCCACGCGTACCAGTCGACCGGGTTGTCGGCGTGCTGAAGAAGATACGGGCTGCGTTCGGTGACGAGGCGGTTGGCCATGCTTCATCCTGACGCGCCGCGCGCGTACCCGCAAATCAGGACGTGCGATGGCGGATCAGTCGCGGACGGGCGCCGCGGGCATTTCCTGCGGCAGCCGCTTGCGCAGGCGCGCGTAGGCCGCGGTGACTTCGACGCCGTACAGCAGAATCACGGCGGAGAGATACACCCACAACAGGAACACGACGACGGCCGCGACCGATCCGTGGACGTTGAACCGCGACAGGTCGCGCACGTACCAGGCGAAGCCGGCGAACGCGAGCCGCCACAGCACGCCGGCGAGGATGGCGCCGAGCCACACGTCGCGCAGCCGGACCTGCGCGTTGGGCACGTAGTAATAAATGAGGCCGACGACGACGATGAACATCGGCGTCGGCAGATTGCGATAGACAAGGCCGGTCACCACGCCCAGCTCGGGAAATCTCGCCACGATACCGGCGAACCAGTTCGCCTCGACGACCTGGACCGTGCTCATGAGCAGCAGCGCCGCAACCGCGAGCACGCCGGCCGCGGCCATCATCAGGAAAGCGATCAGCTTGTGCTTGAAGAACCCGTACGCGTGCTCGACGCCCCAGGCGTGGTTGACGGCCGAGGTGATGGCACCGAAGACGCCCATCGAGGCCCACAACGTGACGACCGTTCCCGCCAGGCTGAAATTGAGCGGCGTGGCGGCCAACTCGCGAAGCTGCCGCACGACGAACTCGAAGTGACTCGGCAACGCGCGCGCGATGATGTGCTGCAGCGCAACCTCCGACCCGCTGCCGCCGACGGCGAAGCGGCTGAAGATCGAGAGCACCAGCAGCAGAAACGGAAAGAGCGACAGCAGGGTGTAGTAGGCGATCGACGCGGCGAACGTCAGGTTGCTGCTGCGGAGGAATTCGATGACGCCGCGCAGCGCGGCGCGACCGGCCAGCCGGCCCATATCCGCGCACCACGTGAGCACGCGCGACGGCGCGCCCGGCCGGAGATCGGCGGCCGTGGCCGCGTCGGGCCGGAGGCTCACGGCGCCAGCCTCCCCGCGGGCTGGCCGACGGCGAACGGTCCCGAACACGCGCGTCGCCGCATCGGTCCTCGCACGCCGCTCATTGTACCGAACGGCCTCGTATAATCGCCTCGGCATGTCCGAATCGCGATCGCCATCGTCATCCGTCCGTCCGACGCCATCGGGCGACGATCCGCACAAGGTCGACGCGAGTCGCCCGGCTGCGACACCGGGGCCCGCGCCGCGCTGCACATCTGGCGCCGACGACGCGGTCGTGTGCGAGCGCTGCGGCGCGTCGATGTTCCGGATGCACGCCGTCTGGCGGTGCCCGAACTGCGGTTACAAGACCGACTGCTGCGGCTGGTGATGCCGGACTCGTCGTCGGGGCCGTCTGAAGGCCGAGCTGGTGCCGTGGCCGAGCGCGTCGATGCGTGGACGTCGGATCTTCTCGCACGGCACGCGGCCTCGCTCTCCAGGCATGAGCTGCTGAAGTGCATCCGCGCGCTGTCGGCGCGCTACGTCGAAGCGCGGCAGGAGATCTCGACGAAGGCGCCGGCGGATACGGCCGGAAAGCGCGCGGCATTCGCCGCGTTTTTCGCGCCAATCCATTTCTTCACCGTGCGTGCGATCGTCTCATCGCTGCCCGGCACTACTGACGTCACGACGCTTGTCGATCTCGGCTGCGGCACTGGCGCCGCCTCGGCGGCCTGGGCGCTCGACACCGGCGCGCGGGTCACTGGAGTTGATCGAACCGGCTGGACGATCGACGAAGCGCGGTGGAACTGGCGCGCGCTCGGCGTCCAGGGCCGTGCGGAACGCGGCGACCTGGTCGCTTCGGCTGACGCGCTGGCCCGGCGCCTCGACGTGCGGTCTGCGCGATCGACAGCGGTGCTCCTCGCCTGGGCCGTGAACGAGCTCGCGCCACCGACACGCGCCCGGCTGCTCGCCGCAATCGAGGCGATGGCGTCCCGTGGCGCCATGGTCCTCGTCATCGAGCCCATCGCCCGCCGCGTCTCACCCTGGTGGCACGAGTGGCTATCGGCGCTCGCCCCGCTCGGCGCCCGCGACGCTGACTGGAAGGTGCCGGCCGCGCTGCCGCCGCCGCTCGCCGCTCTCGACGAAGCGGCAGGGTTTCGTCGCGAAGTGCTCACGGCGCGGACGCTGCTCGTCCCCTGGGCCTGAGGGCCCAGGGCTCCACAGAGCTGACGGCGCTCGCTCAGCGGAGCGCTGGGCCTTCAGGAACATCGCCCCCCTGCCCCTTTGCCCTGTCCCCTTCTGCGTTACTTCCCCGGCAGCGAGAAAATCTCCCCCGTCTCCCCGAGCATCGCGCGGCGCACGAGGGGGAGCGGCAGCGGGCCGAGCTTGACGAAGGCGTCGTGGAAGCCCTGCAGCGTGAATGCGGCGCCCTGTTTCGCGTGATAGTCGGCGGCCAGCTTCTGGATCATCAGCTTGCCCATCGTGTAGTAGCCGTACGTCGCGTCCGAGATCGCGCGCTTGACCTCGGATCGCGCGACCGGCGCGGGCTGATAGGCCTCGGTTTCGAAGAGCCGCTGCGCCTCATCCATCCCCATGCCTTTCGTGTGCATCTCGATTCCGGCGATGAACCGCACGTCACGAAGAAGCGCGTCCTGCAGTTGCGCGAGGCGATAGCGCGGATCGTCCGCGTGGAATCCCTGATCGAGGACCATCTCCTCCGAGTAGTGCGCCCAGCCCTCGACGTTGGTCGACGCGCTGAATACCTTGCGGACGTCGGACGGAAACTGCTTCGCGTACAGGAACTGCAGGTAGTGGCCCGGCCAGACCTCGTGGACCGACACGTTCGAGATCATGGCGGGATACCACTGCGCCATGAACGCGTCCTGCTCCGCCTGCGGCCACGACGGGTCGGGCAGCGTCACGCTGTAGTACGCGTCGGTCGCGACCGTTTCGAACGGACCGGGAATGTCGATCGACGCCGACGTCGTCGCGCGCAGGAACGGCGGCGACTCCTGCACCTCGACGCCCTCGGCGTCCGGCACTGTGACGATGTGGTGATCGAGAATGAAGTCGAGCAGCGCGTCGAGCTCGTCCTGCGTCGTCTCGACGAGATCGCCGGCGGCGGGATGATCGCGCTGCAGACCGGCCAGGACCTCAGCGGGCGTGGCGCGCGGATCGATCAGACGCGCGGCCGACGCGAACGCCGCCTGGTTCTTCGCGAGATCGGCCCGCGCGATCGCCAGCAACTCGTCGATCGGCGTGTCGATCATCTCGTCGTCCCACAACCGCGCGCGGTAGGTGTCGGCACCATACGCGAACGGACCGTTGGACGCCGGCAGCAGCGTCTGTTGCAGCCAGGCCTTGTAGTCGACGAGCGCCGAGACGACGGCCGCCGACGCGGTTTCGAGCTCGTGCCGCCGCACCGGGTTGTCAATGCGCCCGAACGCCTGCGGCACGTCGGTGCGGAAGAAATCCGTGTTGCCATCGATCTGCTCGATCGCAATCGCGGTCAATGCCCGCGGCGGATCGACCAGATTGCGTCGCGCCTCCTGCAACGCGCGCGGCATGGCGCGCAGCCGGGCGACGAGCGCGCGCAGCCGAACCGGCGGCGGCGCGAACTCGCGCGTGATGATGGTGTACGCGGCCGCGGTGAGGCCCGAGCTGTACAGGTCCGGGTCGTTGGCCCATGGCCGAATGACCTCGAGGCGCAGGAGCTCGCCATCGAGGCGATGGATCAGGACCTCTCGGTCGAGCTGCCGACCGAGCGACAGGGTGCCGGGCGCGAGTGCGTCCAGCCGCGCGCGAAACGCGCGATACGCGCGCGCCTCTTCCGATCGCGCCGTGGCGGAATAGTCTTCGAGCCGGCTGTCGTACTCGTGGACGCCGAGACTCGTCGCTTCGGTCGGATTGCGGCGCAGGTAGTCGACGATGACCTCGTGCGCGAGCCGATCGAAGGCCGCGTCGCCCGCGTCACGTCCGGACGTCGCTCGCCCGCATGCGGTCATGCTCGTCACCAGCAGCAGGATGGCCAGCCACGCCGGCAAAGGCCGCCGCGTCATACGACGCGCCGCTCTCGCCGACGCCGCGAACACCGCGCCGGCGCGAGCCATTCCCGAATCGGCACCTGGCGCATCGCGGGCGTCCCGGCCGCATTGTTACCCAGGTTGAGGCGGATCCCGAAAATCGTGGCACGTGTGTGGCACGGCGCGCGCCGGGGGCGGCACGCGACGGACCGCAGCTACCGAGGCATCCTTCTTGCACAATCGCGACATCGAGGTGGCTATGCGTGTGCGTCGGTCTATCGTGGCGTTGGGACTCTCGATCGCCCTCGGGACGTGTGCCCTCGGGACGTCGGTTGCGGCGGCCGATCCGCACGTCGCCGACCCGGCGACGCTCGATGCCGCGCTCGCCGCCCGTGCGCATACGGACGCCGCCAACCGCGACGCGGTGCTGAACGTTCTCGACCGACGCGACGTGCAGGACGCGGCCGCGGCTATGGGACTCGACGTCGCCACGGCCGAGCACGCGGTGCGACAGATGACGGGCGACGACTTGGCCGCCCTCGCACAATCGGCACGCGCGGCGGACGCCGATCTGGCGGGCGGCGCGAGCACGGTCACGATCTCGCTCACGACACTGCTCCTCGTCCTGATTCTCATCGTGCTCATCGCGAAGTAGAGTAGAAATGTGACGTCGTTCGGTGGACGCTCGGCGTCCCGCTTCGCTCGTGCGGGCGCCCTGGCGCTCCTGTCGGCGGCGCTTTTGGTCGCCTCCGCGACTGCTGCTCCCGCGATTATTGATGTGCCGTATCTCGCGCAGCCTGACGAACGGCTGTGCGGCGGCGCCGCCCTGGCCATGGTCCAGCGCTACTGGGGCCGGGCGGGTGCGCAAGCCGAGGACTTCATCGCCCTGATCGATCCGGACGTGGGCGGCATCCGCGTGTCGGTTCTCACCGCGGCCGCGAACCAGAATGGATGGCGCGGCATCGCGCGCGACGGATCGTCGAGCTCGTTCGACGCCATCGACCGCGAGCTCGCG
>CALFMR010000529.1 GCA_937880585.1 uncultured Acidobacteriota bacterium | reverse complement strand
GGGTTCGAGCAGCAGCGTGATGTGCTTCCCCGTCGTCTGCCCGTCCGTGCTCTTGAGGACCGCCGGCGCCCCCTCGAACACCGCCGTCCGCGCGTCGTCGTCGTACGTCAGCGTATCGGACGTCGCATGGTACTTCGTCGGACCGGCCGACGCCGCGCCGGCCGTGGGCTTGGCGTTGGTGTCGGTCATGAGGAACGTCGAGTCGACCGCACCGCTCGCCTTCAGGTTCTGGCTGTTCACGATCTCGATGGTGTGCCCGATGATGACGCTGTCGTCGCCCTGACGCACGCGCGCGGGCACATCGGCCGTGCCGGTGTACTGGGCGGAGTTCGCGGCCGCCTGATAGACCAACTCCTCGGCCGATCCGTAGACCGGATCAGTGGTGTTGAAAATGCCGGCGTCGTCACCCGGCTTCTTGCTGGAGGCGTCGCCACGGCTCACGGTGCTCACCTTCCGCCTCGCCGAGAGATCGTGCGAGTCGAGCGCGATGATGATCCGTTCTTCCGCATCGACCACCATCGAACCGTCGGTCACGTGCGGCGGGCGCCGCGCGTTCTGGTCGGCAGGCCGCAGTTCGAGCTCGCCTTTGGCCGCGCGGTAAATGCCGATGTCGCCATCGCCGACGACGTCGCCGTCGGTGAAACGCACGTCGCGTTGGAAGGTCGCCTCGTCGATCGCGTCGAGCGATCCTTTGATCTTCATCGCGAGCCGAGCCGCCGTGCCCGTGCGCTTCGACGGCGCCGCGTCTTTCGTCCCCGGCACGGTCTCGACGAAGCGCACGCTCCCGTCGAACACGGCCGCCGTCAAGCCGGCGCTGTCAGTGCCGGTCGCGACGAGCGTGCGCGCGGTGATCGTGCGCGAGGGTACATCGGCCGATGCGGGCGTATTCACTTCGACGCCGGGATTCGCTTCGAGATGCGTGAGCGTGCTGCCGTCGGGGGCCATCGTCAGGTCGATCTGCGGCGCCTCGATCGATCGCCGGCCCTGCAGACCGATCTGAACGAGCACGGCCTGCCGCGCCAGGTGCGCGCGCTGGAGCGACGTCGTGCCGTCATAGAACGCCAGGTCGATGTCGTCGGCGCGCATCTCGGGCAGGTCCGACGTCCGGCCCGGCAGGGGCGCGACAGACGAGCCGCCACGCAGCTCGATCGTCTTGAACGTCTGCTCGTCGTCGGAGAGATAGAGCGTCGCGCGCGAGGCCGTCATCGTGTCGGTCTCACGCGCCAGGCGCGCGTCCTGGTCGAAGACGACGGACTTGTCCGTCTGCTGAAAGAGCATCGTGTGGGACGTCGCGTCGATGGCGCTCTCCCCCGCCGCGCTGGGAGCGATGGTCACGTGCGCGTCGGCGGCGAGCGTGAACACGCCCCCGTCGCGCTGATAGGTGCCGCCCGTGCCGGTACCGGACATTCGCCCCCGGCGGAACGTCACGACGCCGGGCATCGTCGCAATGCCGGTCGCGTCGCTGTAGGTCGCCGACGCACCGCTGAACGCGACCGGATCGGCCGTGGATCCCTCGAACGACACGTGGCCGGTGAGCGTGCACTCGCCCGGCACGTCGCCCTTGGATGCCTTGCCGTGGCACTCGATGAGGTCGCCGGCGAGCGTCGTCCCGTTGGCGAGCGTCATCCGTGCCTTCTCGTAGCCCACGCGGCCGTCCGAGTACTGACGGATGCCGGCGTATTGCACCTTCGATTCGAGCGTGTCGTCGCGGTAGCGCGCGTCAACACCCGCACCGGCCTGGACCGTGGCCGTCGGATCGGCGGGCGCCGCCACGGGCGGCGGTACGGGCGCCGGACGAGGCCGCGTATAGAAATAGATCGCCACGGCCGTCCCGAGGCCGGCGACCGCGACGAGCCGCCGCGCGACGGTCTGCCATCTCACGCCGGCGCTCCGTCGGGCACGCGCAGGTCGGCGACCGTGAGCTCGGTCAGCCGCTCGCCGCGATATTCCGTCTCGTCGAGCGAATAGGCCAGCTCCAGACCATACCGGTGCGCCGACAGGTACGCTTCGCGATCGGCTGCGCGCCACGCCATCGCGCGGAACGCGCGGCCGGCCTGCTTCACGACGAGCGACAGATGCCGCTCCTTCAGCTTGCGCGGCGGCGCGACGAGATCGACCGGCGCGGCGCGGAACACAGGCTTCGGGTTCGCCATGCCGAACGGTCCGAGCCGCGCCAGCACACGCACGACGTCGCCCGAGATTTCACCGAGCGCCATCTCCGCGTCGATGCGCAACCGCGGCACGAGGTCGTCGGGCGAGAGCTCGGCATTGGCGCGTGCCGCCAGACGACGCCGCAGCTCATCCACGCGGTCGCCGGCGAGCGTCATGCCCGCGGCCATCTTGTGCCCGCCGAACCGCAGGAACACGTCCGCGCACGACTCGAGTCCGGCAAGCAGATCGAAGCCGGCGATGCTGCGTCCCGATCCCTGTGCGACGCCGTCCTCTACCGACAACACGATCGTGGGTTTGTGGTACGCCTCGACGAGCTTCGACGCGACGATACCGATGACGCCGCGATGCCAGCCGTCGCCGGCCACGACGAGCACGTTCTGACCGCCGACGTCCGGATCGTGATCGATGACCTTGCGCGCCTCGGCCAGGATCGTCGCTTCTTCTTCCTGCCTCCGCGCGTTCTGCTCGGACAACTGTCGCGCCAGCTCTCGCGCGCGGCTGCGGACGTCGTCATCGCGCCCACGCAGCAGGAGCAGATCGGCAGCCAGGTCTGGCGAGTGCATGCGGCCCGCGGCGTTCAAGCGCGGCGCCAGCACGAACCCGACGTGCATGCTGTCCAGCTCGCGCCCGAGCAGGCCGCTCTCGGCGAGCAGCGCCTCGATGCCCGCGCTGTGCGGCCCTACCGAGAGCGCGTGCAGGCCGCAGTGCGCGATCACGCGGTTCTCGCCGATGAGCGGCACGATATCGGCGAGCGTGCCGATGGCGGCAATCTTCACGAACGGCGGCAGCGCCTCGGGGCCGCGTCCGGCCGTGGCGAAGAGCGCCTGCACGACTTTCAGCGCGACGCCCGCGCCGGCCAGCCGTTTGTCCGGATACGTGCAATCCACACGCTTCGGATTGATGACGGCCAGCGCCGGCGGCAGCGCGTCGCCCGGCTCGTGATGGTCCGTGATGATGAGGTCGACGCCGATCTCCGCCGCACGCGCCGCCGCCTCGGCTGCGCGAATCCCGCAGTCGACCGAGACAATGACCCGCGCGCCCGCCGCGTGCAACCGTTCGATCGTCGCCGGCTGCAGCCCGTAGCCGTGCTCGAGCCGGTGCGGCACGAAGTGGATGACGTCCCCGCCAGCCAGTTCAATCGCGCGCCGCAGCATGACGGTGGCCGTCACGCCGTCGACGTCGTAATCGCCATGGATGGCGACGCGCTCATTGCGCGCGATCGCGCCCATGATCCGGTCGATCGCCGCGCGCATGCCGGCGAGCTGAAACGGGTCGTGCAGTTGACTGAGATCCGGCGCGAGAAAGCGCCGGGCCGCGTCCGCGTCGGCGAAGCCGCGCTGGCACAGGAGCCGCGCGATGACGGGCGGCACGTCAAGCTCAGCCGCCATCCGTCTAGCGGACGCGTCGTCGACGGGCACGTCCTCCCAGAGGCGGCGCCGCATCAGCCCGCCTGTCCGGGCGCGCGCGAGCCGGCCGGCGCGCCTTCGTCCACGAAGGACTGGCCGGCGTGCCCCATGTCACGGAACTTGTCGTAGCGCGCGTCGAGCCGCGCCTCTGACGTCATCGCCTGAAGCTCGGCCAGGTGTCGACCAACCGCTTCGTCCACGAGTGCCGCGGCCCGGTCGTAGTCGAGGTGTGCGCCACCGGGCGGCTCCTTGACGACTTCGTCGATGAGCCCAAGCGCCAGCAAGTCGGGCGCCGTGATCTTCAACGCCTCCGCCGCTTCGACTTTCCGCTGCGCATCACGCCACAGGATCGCGGCGCAGCCTTCGGGTGGAATGACGCTGTAGATGCCGAACTCCTGCATCAGCACACGATCGCCGACCGCGAGTCCGAGCGCACCGCCGCTGCCGCCTTCACCGCAGACGACGACCACGATCGGCGTGTCGAGCAGCGCCATCTCGCGTAGATTGACGGCAATGGCTTCGGCCACGCCGCGCTCCTCGGACTCGATGCCGGGATACGCGGCCGGCGTGTCAATGAACACGATGACGGGCTCGCGGAACTTCTCGGCGAGCTTCATGACGCGCATCGCCTTGCGATAGCCCTCCGGCCGCGCGTATCCGAAGTTCCGGTAGATCTTCTGCTTGGTGTCGCGGCCCTTCTGATGGCCGACGACCGCGGCCGGCTGGCCGTGGTACAAGCCGAAGCCGGCGACGATGGCCGTGTCGTCGGCGAAGCGGCGGTCACCGTGAACCTCGGTGAATTCCTGGAACAGCCGCTCGACGTAGTCGAGCATGCAGGGCCGATTCGGATGGCGCGCCACCTGCACGCGCTGCCACGGCTTGAGCGTTGCGTAGATCTCGACGCGCAGGCTCGTCGCCCGGTCCTCGAGCTGCTGAATCGCCGCAAGCCGCTCGGGCGTGGACGGCATCAGCCGCAGCGCTTCGATCTCTTTCTGCAGGACCGCGATCGGTTCTTCGAAATCCAGGAGTTCTGCCATAAGCCTCGATTGCCGCCGGCGACACGGCCGGCGGTCGCCGACCAGCCGCTACTTCAAGACGACGGCGCCCTTGCCGCACACGGCTTCGACGTCGCGCACGAGCTGCTCGCTCGGCTTGATGCGTCGCGCCGTCGCCGCGCGGACGCGCACACGCCGCGAACTACCGGTCACCTCGCCGTTCAGATCCACGAGCACCGACACGCGCCGGCTGCCTGGATACCGATCGAGCACCGTGGCCAGCTCTTCGATCGCCGCCCGCCCCAGGCCCTTCCCCGGCAAGTGAATCTCGACTTCGCGCACGGTTCGCTCACGCACGGCCTCGAGCGGCGTGAGTTCCGCGACGACGAGCCGGCTCGTCTCTTCGTCGCGCTCGTACTTCCCCTTCGCGAGCAGCATCGCGTCGTCGACGACCAGATGTCCGTACTTCGCGAAGGCTTCAGGGAAGACGACGGCTTCGACCTTGGCGGCCTCGTCCTCGAGCATGCACACGGCCATGCGATCGCCACGTTTCGTCTTGAGCGGCCGAAGGCCGGTGACGATGCCGGCGATCGAGCAGTCGGCCTCCGACTGCGTCAATTCCGCGAGGCGCCGGATGCCCGCCGCGGCGAGCACGTCGGCGTAACGCTGCAGTGGATGCCCGCTCATGTAGAGGCCGAGCGATTCCTTCTCGAACCCCAGCGCTTCCGCTTCGGACCAGGGCGTGACCGGGGCGAGCGCGGCCTCGTCGGACGGGCGCGTGTCGGCGTCGAGATCGCCGCCGAACAGCCGTGACTGGCCCTGATCACGGTCCTTCTGATGACGGCTGCCGTGGTCGAGGACGCGATCGACGCCGGCGAGCAGACGCGGACGCCACGCGCGGTAGTCCTCGCGCCCAGCCGGATTGAGCGAGTCGAACGCGCCCGCCTTGATGAGCGTCTCGAGGACCTTCTTGTTGACGAGCCGCAGATCGATGCGCTCGGCCAGCTCGAAGATCGATCGGATGCGGCCATCGAACGTGTCGCGCGCATCGAGGATCGACCGCACGGCGCTCTCGCCCGCGCCCTTGACGGCGCCGAGGCCGAAGCGCACGCCCTCCGGCTCGACGGTGAACTGCCAGCGGCTCGCGTTGATGTCGGGCGGCAGCACTGGAACGCCCAGGTCGCGGCACTCAGCCAGGTACAGCGCGACCTTGTCGGAGCTCTGCGACTCGATCGTCAGCAGCGCCGCCATGAAGTGCCGCGGGTAGTTTGCCTTGAGGTACGCCGTCTGGTAGGCGAGCAGCGCGTAGGTCGTCGAGTGCGACTTGTTGAAGCCGTAGCCGGCGAAGAACTCGATGAACTCGAAAATCTTCGCCGCCTTCTTCTCGGGAATCGCGTTCGCCTTGCAGCCCTGCATGAAGCGGTCGCGCTGGGCCTGCATCTTCGCGGCGTCCTTCTTGCCCATCGCGCGGCGCAGCTCGTCGGCCTGCCCCAACGTGAAGCCGGCCAGCCCGCTCGCGAGCCGCATGACCTGCTCCTGATAGGCGATGACGCCGTAGGTCTCCTCGAGCACGGACTTCATCTGCGGAAGCTCGTACTCGATCTCGACGCGGCCGTGCTTGCGGCCGATGTAGTCGTCGACGACGCCGCCGCGGAGCGGCCCCGGGCGATAGAGCGCGTTGAGCGCGATCAGATCTTCGAGGCACTGCGGCTTCGCCTTCCGCAGCGTGTCGCGCATGCCCGAGCTCTCGAACTGGAACACGCCGTGCGTCTGGCCAACCTGGAAAACCTGATAGGTCTTCGCGTCATCGAGCGGCAGCGCCTCGAGATTGACCGTCTCGCCCGTCGTCTCCGCAATGTGCTTGACGGCGTCGTCGAGGAGCGTCAGCGTGCTGAGGCCGAGGAAGTCCATCTTCAACAGGCCGACGCGCTCGATCTCCTTCATCGCCCATTGCGTCGTGATTTCACCGTCGTCCTTCTGGCTGCGATAGACAGGGGCGAACTCGGTGATGGGCTTCGGCGCGATGACGACGCCAGCGGCGTGGACCGAGGCATGGCGGGTCATGCCCTCGAGGCGGCGGGCGACCGCCAGCAGCTCGCGGACGCGCTCATCGCGCTTCTCGAGCTCGGCGAGCGCCGGATTCTCCTTCACCGCGACGTCGAGCGTCATGTCGAGCGCGCTCGGGATGAGCTTGGCGACGCGATCGACCTCCGAGATGGGCATCTCCATCACACGGCCGACGTCGCGCACGGCCGCCCGCGCCTTCATCGTCCCGAACGTGATGATCTGCGCAACGTTCTCGCGGCCGTACTTCTCGGTGACGTAGGCGATGACCTCGCCGCGGCGCCGCTCGCAGAAGTCGATGTCGATATCGGGCAGCGTCACGCGCTCGGGATTGAGGAAACGCTCGAAGTACAGGTCGAAGTGCAGCGGGTCGACGTCCGTGATGTGCAGGCAGTAGGCGACCAGGCTGCCCGCCGCCGATCCGCGGCCCGGCCCGACCGGGATGCCGTGTTCGCGCGCGTAGCGGATGAAGTCCCAGACGATCAGGAAGTAGCCCGGGTACTTCATCTGCCGGATGATGTCGATCTCGTAGTTCAGCCGGGTCTCGTACTCCTCGAGCGTGTGCCGCAGCTCGCCGCGCTCGGCCATCGCGCGCCAGCGTGGCGTGCGCTCGCGGAAGCCCTGCCGCGTCATCTCCTCGAAATACGACTCGACGGTGTAGCCCTCCGGCACGTCGAAGTTCGGAAGGAACTCGTCGCCTTTCGGCAGCGTGACGTCGCATCGCTCCGCGATGCGCAGCGTGTTGGCGATCGCGTCGGGATGATCGCCGAAGACGCGCCACATCTCCTCCGGCGTCTTCAGGAAGAACTGATCGCCGTGATACTTCAGCCGCTTCTCGTCGCTGACGCTCTTGCCCGTGCCGATGCACAGCAGCACGTCGTGCGGATGCTGGTCGGTCTGCCGCAGGTAATGCACGTCGTTCGTGCAGACGAGCGGCAGGTTCAGGTCGCGCGCAATCGGCACGAGCCCGGTGTTGACGACGCGCTGTTCCTCGATGCCCTGATACTGCATCTCGAGGAAGAAGTTGTTCG
>CALFMR010000528.1 GCA_937880585.1 uncultured Acidobacteriota bacterium | reverse complement strand
GGGACGACATTGGCCCGATCGGTCACAATGAAAACATGCGTATTCGGATGATCAAGAAGATCCTGCTCGACGGATCCGACTGCCCGAAGTGCGACGAGGCGACGCGGTATCTCGAATCCCGCGGGCTGTGGGATCGCATCGACGAGGTCGTCTGGGCGAGGGAAGACGATCCGTCCAGTCCCGGTATGGTCGAAGCGGCGCGGCTCGGTGTCGATCGCGCGCCGTTCTTCGTCGTCGACGCGGACGGTCGTGAAGAGGTGTATACGAGCGTGCTGCAGCTCGTGCGCGACCGGCTCGGCCGGACCGTGTCGGTTGCCGAGCGGGTGCAAGATATCGACGCCGACGACGTCGGCGGGATCTGACCGATAATCAACGCATGGCGCTCGATCTCGATACCATCGCGGCCCGCGCGGCCCAGCTCGCCGACCGCGATCCGCGCGACATCCTGCAGATCGCCCTCGACGAGTACGCGCCATCCGTGGCGATCTCGTTCAGCGGCGCGGAGGACGTGGCGCTCATCGACATGGCCGCGTCGATCGGACGGCCGTTCCAGATCTTCTCGCTCGACACCGGGCGGCTGCACCCGGAGACCTATCGGTTCCTCGACACCGTGCGCGATCGCTACGGCGTGCCGATCGACATCTATTTCCCGCAGCCCGACGCTGTCGAACGGCTCGTCCGTGAGAAGGGGCTGTTCTCGTTCTATCGCGACGGCCACAAGGAATGCTGCGGCATCCGGAAGGTCGAGCCGCTCGTCCGCGCGCTGACGCCACTCGCCGCGTGGATCACGGGACAGCGTCAGGACCAGAGTCCCGGCACGCGCGCGGCGATTCCGGTCGTCCAGATCGATCGCACCTTCGGCACGCCCGACCGGCCGCTCGTCAAGTTCAATCCGCTCGCGCGCTGGACGTCGCAGCAGGTCTGGGCGTACATCCGCGCGCACGACGTGCCCTATAACCCGCTCCACGATCGCGGCTTCATCTCGATCGGCTGCGAGCCCTGCACGCGTCCGGTCAACCCCGGTCAGCACGAGCGCGAGGGCCGTTGGTGGTGGGAAGAAGAAACCCGCAAGGAGTGCGGCCTGCACGCGGGGAACGTCGAAGCGCCAGCGGTGCGATAAGAGTAGACACGGACGCGCAGGCGGGTAAAGCCTGCATGTCCGTGCCATCTTCTTTGCAATGCGCTGGGGCCATCTTTACTTTAGCCGCTCGCGGGGCCCCACCCCCGCTCGCCCGCTCAGCGCTCTCGCTACGCTCGAGCCTTCGCGGACTTCTATTGATGACGCCGAAGGCGTCACCGCACTTCTGGCTTCTGGCTTCGAACTTCTAACTGGTCTTTTCCACCGAAAGCACCTCCGCGCGCGCCTGGGCGCGCGCGACGGTGACGGCGTGCGCGGCGTTGATGCCCGGGTTGGACATCGCGATCGCGTCAGCCAGCGTGCGATGTTCGTTGAGCACGCGGTGCTTCAAGACGACGAACGGTACCTGCGTGTTGCGTGACGCGTAGGCGACCGTGGCGAACGCCTCGCCGCTCGTAAAGCCCTTGGCCGCCATCTCCATGTTCGTGCCTTGCGTCAGGACGGGCGCGAGCCGATCACGAAGCGCAGGCGCCGTCGCGGGCACCGCCGCGGCTTCGCGCGCGATCGCGGATTCCGCGCGAGACGATGACGCACGCGGCGTCGACGTCGCATTCGCGGCCGGCGAGACAACGGCTGGAGCCGTCGCGTTGATGTCGCGATTGGTATTGGTGACGTGCGGTCCGACCCAGACACCCAACGCGATGGCGCCGATGAATCCTGCGACGAGACCGGTAGCTTTGCCCAACGTCATGATGCACCTCCATCGATGATCTGGTCCCTCTCAGTGCAAGATGCGTGACAGGCCGAGGCCGCCTCGAAAACGTGTGAAAACAGGCCAGAAATCGCGCGATCCAACATGGTGGAGGAATTACGCGTCGATCGTGCCCGCGAGGAGGAAGGAAGTGCACGGTTGCCGGCCGCCGAAATTCGACGCGTGATCGCCCGGCTTCCGCTCGTCTTCGCGGACGGATATGCTGATGCCACTCCGGAGTGTGACCATGGATCGCAGGACGTTTCTCGGCACGGTCGGCGCCGCGCTCGTCGCGGCTCGGCATCTTCGCGCGGCGTCGCTCGGACGCATCGGCGCGCAGCTCTACACGGTTCGCGGGGATCTCGAGAAGGACTTCGACGGCACGATCGCCAAGGTCGCGGCGATTGGCTACGAAGAGGTCGAGTTCGCCGGGTACTTCAATCACACGCCGGCGCAAGTTCGCGAGGCGTTGCAGAAGAACGGCCTCTCCGCGCCCTCGGCGCACGTCGATTACGCGACGATGAGCAACGGCTGGGCGGGCGTCATCGACACGGCGCACGCGATTGGCCACGAGTTCCTCGTCATCCCGTGGATCGACGAGTCGCTGCGCACGCCGGAATTCTGGCCGAAGCTCGCCGACCAACTGAACCACGCGGGTGAAGCGACGAAAGCCGCGGGCATTCAGCTCGCGTATCACAATCACAACTTCGAGTTCGCACCGACGGCCAACGGCCGACGCCCCTACGACATCCTGCTCGAGCGTTGCGATCCGGCGCTCGTGAAGATGGAGCCGGACCTCTGTTGGATGACGGTCGGCGGCGCCGATCCCGTCGACTACTTCCACCGGTATCCCGGCCGGTTCCCGCTCGTGCACGTGAAGGGCATGTCGAAGCACGAACCGGTGGGATCGACCCCGCTGCCGATCGATCAGGCGCTGCCCGACATCACCGAGGTCGGACACAACGACATCATCGATTGGGCGCGCATCTTCGCCGATGCGAGCGAGGCCGGCATCCGGCACTACTTCGTCGAGCAGGACGGGTCGAAGTCGCCATTCGACAGCCTCGCGATGAGCTATCGGTACCTGCGCGGGCTGCAGTTCTGATGAGACGAGAAACGCGACGCGTCGTCGGGATCGCGGCGGCGGCCATGCTGGTTGCCGGCGTATCGCTCGTCTTGATGGACGCTCGCGCTGTGACGGCTGTCGCGACGACGCCGGCCGAGGCAATGGCGGCGCCGGAATCCGCCGACGCGCTCGTCTCGCGCGCGGTGGCCGAGGCGCGCGCCGATCACAAGGTCGTGCTGATCGAGTTCGGCGCGTCGTGGTGCGTCTGGTGCCGGCACTTCCAGGACTTCGTCCACGCGCCGGCCGTCCGCGACATCATCGCCGACAACTACGTGCTCGTGAATCTCACCGTCCAGGAGCGCGAAGACAAAGTCGCGCTCGAGAATCCCGGCGGCGCCGACGCGATGGCGAAGTGGGGCGGTGCGAAGGCTGGGTTGCCGTTCTACGTGTTTCTCGATGCAACCGGCACCAAGATCGCGGACTCGAACGCGATGCCTGGCGGGCAGAACATCGGGTTTCCCGCGACGCCGGTCGAGCGTGACGCGTTCCTCGGCGTCCTCGCCAAGACCGCGCCACGACTCGACGCCGCACGGCGCGCCACCTTGCGTGGCTATCTCACCAGCGTGATCGCGCAGTGACCGGCGGGACAAGGGCGTCCGCGCCGCGCGTGGCGCTCGTCACCGGTGCCGGCAGCGGCATCGGTCGTGCCGTGGCTATTGGACTCGCCGAAGACGGCTGGTCCGTTGTCCTCGCTGGACGCCGGGCCGCGCCGCTCGACGAGACCGCGGCTCGCGTGCAAGCCGCCGGCGCACGTGCGCTTGCCGTCCCAACCGACGTCAGCGACGCCGACGCCGTTCGCGCGCTCTTCGATCGCCTCGCTGCGGAATTCGGCCGCTTGGACCTGCTTTTCAACAATGCCGGCATGAGCGCGCCAGCCATGCCGCTCGAAGAGGTAACGCCGGCTCAGTGGCACGCGGTCGTTGGCGTCAATCTCACGGGTGCGTTCCTCTGCACGCAGCAGGCGTTCGCGCTCATGAAGCGCCAGCTGCCGCGCGGCGGACGCATCATCAACAACGGATCGATCTCCGCCACGACGCCGCGGCCGTTCTCGGCGCCCTACACGGCGACCAAGCACGCCATCACCGGCCTGACCAAGTCGACCGCGCTCGACGGCCGACCGTTCGACATTGCCTGCGGCCAGATCGACATCGGCAACGCCGCCACGCCGATGACCGCCCGCATGGCCCGCGGCGTGCCGCAGGCCGATGGCAGAA
>CALFMR010000527.1 GCA_937880585.1 uncultured Acidobacteriota bacterium | reverse complement strand
GCGTCGCGCGGCACGGGCGGCAAGCCGATTGCCGGCGTCCAGGTGCGCATCGCGGAAGACGGCGAGATTCTCGTGCGCGGCGAGAACGTGACGTCCGGCTACTACGTGCCGGAAGGCGCGCGTGGCGCGGCGGGCGGCGCGGCAGCCGAAAACGCCGCGGCGTTCGAGGACGGGTGGTTCCACACGGGCGACGTCGGTGAATTGGACGCCGACGGGCGGCTGCTCATCAAGGGCCGCAAGAAAGAGATGATCGTCACGCCGCAGGGACTGAACGTCTTCCCCGAGGACGTCGAACGCGCGCTCGTTGCGCAACCCGGCGTGATCGATGCGGCAGTGGTCGGACGGACGGTCGACGGCGAGGAACGCATCCATGCCGTGCTCGTCCTTGCCCCCGGCGCCGACATCGATGCGATCGTGCGCGGCGCGAATGCGGGGCTCGAGGATCACCAACGCGTGTGGAGCACGTCGGTCTGGCCGGGCCAGGCGTTGCCACGGACGGAAGGTACGCAGAAGCTGAAACGCCGCGACCTGCAACGCTGGGTCGCCGGTGAATCGTCGGGCACGACGTCCGCGCGCACGGCGGGCGCCTCGGTCACCGACATCGTCGCGCGCTACGCGGCGGGACGCGCGATCGCGCCGGACACGACGCTCGACGAGCTCGGCCTCAGCTCGCTCGATCGCGTCGAGCTGATGATGGCGCTCGAGAGCGCCTTTCAGACGACGCTCGACGAGACGGCGCTGGCCGGAGCCACACGCGTCGGCGACATCGAGCAACTCGTGCAGCCCGACGCCGCCATCGACGGCGCGCTCGGCGGCGACGTGGCGGAAGCGAGAGACGCGGCGCGGACGACGACGCCGCGCGCGCGATCATCTGCTGGCGCGGACGGGCCCATCGTCTTCCCGTCATGGAATCGATCGTGGCCGGCGTGGTTCGTGCGACGCATCAGTCTGCCGACGTGGATCCTGCCGCTCGGGCTCGTGTTCATGAAGATGAAGGTCGAAGGCCTCGAGCACGTGCGCGCGCTCGAGGGCCCCGTCATCTTCGCGGCCAATCATCAGAGCCACCTCGATACGCCCGCGATCCTGCTCGCACTGCCCGCGCGCTGGCGTTACCGGCTCGCACCGGCCATGGCGAAAGAATTCTTCATGGCGCACTTCTATCCGGAGCGCTACTCACGCCGTGAATGGTTCACCAACAGCCTGAACTATTACCTGTCGTCCGAGTTCTTCAACGCGTTCCCGCTGCCGCAGCGCGAGGCCGGCACGCGGCAGACGCTGCGCTACATCGGCGAGGTGCTGGCCGACGACTACTCCGTGCTGATCTTTCCGGAAGGCAAGCGCACCGAGCACGGCGAGATCGGCCGCTTCATGCCCGGCGTCGGCATGATCGGCGCGCGGCTCGGTGTTCCAGTCGTGCCTGTCCGGCTCGAAGGCCTCGAGACGGTCCTCCACCGCACCATGCGCTTCCCCAAACGCGGCCCCGTCCGCGTCGCCTTCGGGGCACCCCTCGCGCTCGAGGGCGAGGACTATGCGGCGCTGGCGGGCAAGGTGAGGGAGGCCGTGGAGCGGCTGTAGACGCCATCTCTTCTCAGTTGCGCTGCCTGTCCTGTCATCTTCTTTACAGTGCGTTGGGGCCGTCTTTTCTTGCCTGCTCGCGGGGCCCCGCCGCCGCTCGCCCGCTCAGCGCCGCTCCTCCGTCGCGGGCTTCGCGGACCTTTCATCAATGCGCTTCGCCGCCCTCACTACGTTCGGGGGCTCGCGGTGACATCTTTTCTTAGCTCTGCCCCCTGCCCTCTGTTCCCTGTTCCCTGCCCCCTTCTTTTCCCTGCTATGCTTATACGGATGAAAGGACAGCGAATTTGAGCAAGGACGATCTGATAGATGTCCAGGGCACCGTCACGGCGGTCCATAGCGGCGGGCTTTACCGCGTGCAGGTGGACTCGGGACACGAGGTGCTGGCGCAGTTGAGCGGCCGCATGCGCCGCTTTCGGATCAAGGTCGTTCCCGGAGATCGCGTGACGGTTGGCGTTTCGCCGTACGATCCCGTCCGCGGCATCATTACCTTCCGCGCTCGTTAGCTCGCACGCAGTTGACCACAGAAGCCCAAACTCCACAGCACCCGCAACGCCGCCGCCGGCGAGGCTCCGGCGGCACTGGTGGGGCGCGCGCGGGCGGCGGCCACCGGCCCGGACGTCCGGCACCCACGTCGACGTCCACGACCCGCGAGTCCGCCCCGTTCGACCCCGCCCCGATCCCGTTCTCGACGCTCATCACCGACCCGGCCCTGCTCGACGCGCTCGAGCAGCGAGGCTTCGAGCGCACGACGCCCATCCAGAGCGCCGTGCTGCCGTACGCGCTCCAGTGCAAGGACCTCATCGGCTGCGCCGAGACCGGCACGGGCAAGACCGCGGCGTATCTGCTGCCGATTCTCGCGCGCCTGCTGCATCTCCGCCGCGAAGGCGCGGCGCCGACCGGCGTCACGCGCGCGCTCGTGCTCGCGCCGACTCGCGAGCTCGTCACGCAGATCGACGACGAGATTCAGGGCTTCGCGTATCACGCGTCGGTGTCGAGCGCGGCCGTCTACGGCGGCGTGCCGATCGAGCCGCAGGAACGCGCCCTTCGCGCGGGCGTCGATCTCGTCGTCGCCACCCCGGGACGGCTGCTCGATCATCTGCGCAGCAAAGTCGGTGATTTCTCGAACGTCGACATCTTCGTGCTCGACGAAGCGGATCGCATGATGGACATGGGCTTCTGGCCCGACGTCAAGCGCATCGCGGAGGCCGTCCCGCCGACCTCCTCACGCCAGACGATGCTTTTCTCGGCGACGATGCCCGATGAGGTGATGCGGTTCGCCGACACGCTCGCGCCGGATGCCGTCTTCATCCAGGTCGGATCGCGCCGCGGTCCGGCGCAGACCATCTCGCACGAAGCGCATGTACTGCCCGCGCGCGAGAAGGCGAGCTTCCTCGCGAAGTACCTGCGCCGCGCGCACGAGCCGGCGATCGTCTTCGTCAACACGAAGATTGGCTGCGATCGGCTGGCGCGCGAGCTCGCGCGCAACGGGCTGCGCGCCGAGGCCATCCACGCGGATCGCTCGCAGAAGGATCGCACGGCCGCCATGGAGAGCTTCCGCGCGGGCCGCACGAAGGTGCTCGTCGCGACCGACGTCGCCGCGCGCGGCATCGACATCGAAGCCGTCGGCCTCATCGTCAACTACGAAGTGCCGCACGGGCTCGACAGCTACGTCCACCGCGTCGGCCGCACGGGCCGCAACGACTCGGCCGGCCACGCGCTCACGCTGGCCGATCCGCACGAGCGCCAAGGTCTCGAAGGCATCGAAAAAGCGTTCGGGCTGCGACTGCTGTCGGAGTAGGCTCGAAAAAGCGGCCACCCCTTCCGGTCTTTCTGCGTCGCAGACGCAGAGGCTGAAGACCGGTTCCGAAGGCGTGACGATGCAGTCAGTCTGCGTGTTCTGCGGATCCAATTTCGGCGACAAACCTATCTATCGCGAGCTGGCCGCGCAGTTGGGCCGCACGCTCGCCGACCGAGGTTTGACGCTCGTGTACGGAGGCGGCAACGTCGGACTGATGGGGGTGGTGGCCGATGCGGCGCTCGGCGCGGGCGGGCGTGTGGTCGGCGTGATCCCGCAGGCGCTCGTCGATTGGGACGTCGCCCACAACGGCCTCACGGACCTCGTCGTCGTCCAGTCCATGCACGAACGGAAGGCCCGCATGGCCGACGCGTCAGATGCCTTCATCGCCTTACCGGGCGGCTATGGCACATTCGAAGAGCTCTGCGAAGTACTGACGTGGTCACAGTTGGGCCTGCACAGCAAACCGTGCGGCGTGCTGAACATCGAAGGCTACTACGACCCGCTGCTGGCGTTGTTCGAACGAGCGGTCCAGGATCGGTTTCTCGGAGCTGAACACCGGGACCTGGTGCTGGCCGAGACGGACGTGAATGCCTTGCTGGATCGCGTGGCGTCGTATCAGCCTGTTCGAGTCATGAAGCGGCTCGATCGTCGCGGGGCGGGTTCGGTCAAAACGTAGAGAGCGCGGCGGCCGTGCCCAACCCTGGCTGCTCCCGGTCGTAATACTGCGCCGCATCGTTGAGCTCGCTCTCGGCGAGCTCGTGAAACGAAACGACCATTCACGAAAGCCGCGCGATCGCGTCCTTGAACACATCCGCCGCGGGCCGCCCCGTTCCGCCGCTCGCATCCCACGCCGCGTCGCGGCGTTCGGCCTCCTCGAGCCAGAGTTGCTCGCTCTCTTCAATGGAGAGGCTCTCGAGACTGTCCAGCAGCCGCGCGGCCAACCGCGCTCGCGCTTGTGGCCCGAGCTTCAGGACTTCGGCCTCCAATTCGTCGATGCTCATAACCGGATTCTACGCCTCCCCGGATCGCTTCGCCTGTCGACCCAACCCCCGCGTTCAGCTGCGAGCGGCCCCGGATCGTCGTCGACGCTACGCCCCTCCACTGGACATGGCGCAGTCCAGCCCTTTCACGAGACAGCGCCGGATGAAAGCGGCGAGTAGAGCCCCGAGCCTTCAGGCTCGGGGGAACGGCGCGCCTATTCCGAAAACTCTTTCGCGAGCTCGACGAACTCGCCGTCCGGGGCGAGCGCGCGGTATTCGCGCCAGTGCGGCCGGGCGTCGGCGGATCGGCCGAGCTTCTCGAGCGTGACGGCCAGATAGAAATGCGCTTCGGGGTACGTGGGATTGAGCGCGAGCGCATCCTGATACGCGGCCACGGCGTCCTGATAGCGGCCGAGGTCGTGGTGGATGTTGCCGAGGTTGAAGTATGCCTCGAAGCACTCGTTGTCGAGACGGATCGCCTTCTCGTACAGCGCTTCCGCCTCGACGAGCCGGTCGCGCTCGTAGTGGACGTTCGCCAGGTTGACGATGGCCGGCACGAGCAGCGGATCGAAGAGCGCCGCGCGGCGATAGGCCGCGGCGGCCGCATCCAGATCCCGATGCTCGCCGTCGTCCAATTCCGCGCCTTCGAGGAAGTACTTCGCGGCGAGCACCTGGTTGGCCGCGGCAATCTGATCCGCACGCGTGGCCGGCAACGATGGCGCCTTCGCCACACCGGGCCGCGCCGGCAGCGCGACGACGCGCGCCGGTTGGCGATCACCAGGGGACGAAGACGCGAAGTCCAGCGCCAACTGGCCGTCGGGATCCGAGGACAACTCGCGCAGGATGGCCTGGAGCGGTGTCCCGCGCTCGATCCCGGCCGCGGCCTGTCGGATGACCGTGAGATCCGAGAACGAATAGCGGCCCGCGACCGGACGCACGAGGCGCCATCGCTCGAGCTGGCGCAGATGCTCGTCGCGCAGCGCGGGATACATGCCGCGCAGATCGCGCGCCGAGTAGTACTGGTCGCGAAGCGTCGCCGGATCGGGCAGGCCGGCCTCGCGGCAGAGATCGCTTTCGCTCAACACGCGGGTGACCGTCGGCGGCAGGTCGACCGCACCGTCGCCGGCGATGACGACCGTCGTCTCGGCGGTGATCTCGGGCGAGAACGAGCCGCCGAGGCGTTCGACGAGTGACCGCACGTCGCGCCGCGTCAAGAGACCGAGCTTGCCCGTGAGCGCGACCTGCCGCCCGGCCAACGGCTGGGCGGCAGCGACCGCGTCGAGTGCGGCACTCGTGTCCCGGTGACGCGCGATCTTACGCACGGGCTCCCTGCACGGTCGTCTGCGCCAGCGACTCGAGCACCGTGACGAGCGCCTGCGTGCCGTCGTCGCCGCGGCCCGACGCCTCGAGCGCGCGCAAAAACTGTTCGACGACCGACGTGCCGACGACGGGCGCGCCCAGCTCGCGGGCGGCTTCGCCAACGAGACGCAGATCCTTCTGCTGGAGACGGACCATGAACGCGGGCGCGAAGTCGCGGGCGAGCATCTTGCGGCCCAGGTTTTCGAACGACCAGCTGTTGCCGGCGCCACCCGAGAGTGCCTGGTGCAGGCGTTCGAGATCCAAGCCGGCCTTGGCGGCCAGCACGAGCGATTCGCTCGTCGCGAGCAGGTTGACGGCGACGAGAATCTGGTTGCAGAGCTTCGCGGTCTGGCCGTGACCGGACGGCCCGATGTGCGTGATGCGCTTGCCCATCGCCTGGAACACGGGACGCGCGCGCTCGAACGCGGCCGCGTCGCCGCCAACCATGATCGTCAGCGTCCCGGCAATCGCGCCCGAGTCACCGCCCGAGACCGGCGCGTCGAGCCACGACGCGCCACGCGACGCCGCGTCGTCGGCTAACGCGCGCGTGACGGACGGCGAGATCGTCGACATGTCGGCCACGATCGCGCCCGTGCGCAGTCCTTCGAACACGCCCTTCGGCCCACGCGCGACGAGCTCGACGTCGCTCGAGTCGGGCACCATGGTGATGACGAGATCCGATCGCTCGGCGACCGCCGCCGGACTGTCGGCCGCGTGCGCGCCTTCGCCGGCGAGCTCGTCCACTTTCGAGCGCGTGCGGCTGTGCACGGTCACGTCGAAACCCGCCTTGAGCAGGTTGCGCGTCATCGGCCTCCCCATGATGCCGAGACCGATGAAACCGACGTGCGTGATGGCAGGCGCAGAGGACATGGAAGGATTATAGTCAGACTGGCTTCACACTTCTGACTCCTGGCTTCCCGCTTCTAACTTCTCGCATGCCTCCGTCTCCACTCATCCTCGCGTCCGACGTCGGCGGCACGAAGACGCTCGTCGGTCTGTTCCGTCCATCCGGTGGCCGGCCCGAGAACGTCGTTACGCGCGAATATCCAACGCAGGACTTCGACAGCTTCGCGCACCTCGTGCAGACCTTCATCGACGAGGTCGATCGTCCGCGCGTGGATGCGGTGTGCGCCGGGGTCGCGGGCCTCGTCGATGGGCTCACGGCCGTGCTCACCAACGCCGGCTGGCACCTCGATCTCGGCGTCGTCGCCGCGCAACTCGGCCATTGCCCCGCCGCGCTCCTGAACGACCTCGAGGCGATGGCGTACTCGGTGCTCGTGCTCCATCCTGATGAGCGCTGCGTGCTGCAGGCGGGCGATCCGAAGCCGCAGGGCAACGCCGCGATCATCGCCGCGGGCACGGGCCTCGGCGAAGCGGAGCTGCACTACGTGGACGGGCGCTTCGTCCCGTCGCCGTCCGAGGGCGGCCACGCGGACTTCGCCGCTCGCAACGCGCGAGAGCTCGCGCTCGCCGAGATGCTCATCAACGAGTTCGGCCGCGTGGAGAACGAACGCGTCTTGTCAGGTCCCGGACTCGTCAATGTCGCGCGCTTCACCCATCGCGAGGCGACGAACGACGACTGTACCGCTCTTTCGGCCGGCGAAGACGAGGCGGCCGCGGCAGTGAGCGAAAACGCGCTGGCCGGCTCGTGCGCACACTGCGTCGAGGCCCTGGACCTGTTCGTGGAGGCGTACGGCGCCGAGGCCGGCAATCTCGCGCTGCGGTCGGTGGCGACGGGCGGCATCTACGTGAGCGGCGGCATCGCGCCGAAGATCCTGCCGGCCATCGAGCAGGGCGGCTTCATGCGTGCCTTCCGCGACAAGCCGCCGCTCGACACGCTTCTCGCGAACATCCCGGTCACGGTCATCCTCAACCCGAAGGCCGGCCTCATCGGCGCGTCCGTGCGCGCGGCGGAGCTCATCCAGCGGCGCTAGCGCCATGAGCGACGATCCCGACCGGACCGCGCACCCATCAGAGAGAAGCGCCGATCCGTTCGACCTGCGCGCCCGCGGCATCCGCGACGAACGCGTCATCGCCGCGATGACGCGCGTGCCGCGCGAGGCATTCGTCTTGCCCGATGCCCGCGCGGCCGCCTACGCCGACTCGCCGCTCACCATCGGCTTCGGCCAGACGATCTCGCAGCCCTACATCGTCGCGTGGATGACCGAAGCACTCGGCGTCGAGCCTGGTGCGCGCGTGCTGGAAGTCGGTACGGGCAGCGGCTATCAGACGGCCGTGCTCGCCGAGATCGGCGCGGAGGTGTGGAGTCTCGAGATTGTGCCCGAACTGGCCGACCGCGCCGCGCGCACGCTCGCTGCGCTCGGTTACGACCGTGTCCATCTCCGCACGGCCAGCGGCTATGCCGGCTGGCCCGAGGCGGCGCCATTCGACCGCATCATACTCACCGCTGCTCCATCCGACGTACCGCCGGCGCTCATCGACGAGCTCGCCGACGGCGGCCGGCTCGTCGCTCCAGTCGGTACGGTCTGGGATCAGCACATCGTGATCGTCGACAAGCGCGGAAACGAAATCACACGGCACACATCCATCGGCGTGCAGTTCGTGCTCATGAAGAAGTGATGGATCGGTTCCGGGTTCCAGGGTTCAAGGTTCCGGGGTTCGGGTTCCGGGGTTCAGGTTCTGTTGGTTCCTGGTTCTCCGGGTTCCAGGTGCGGAAGGTTCCTGGGTTCCAAGGTTCTCCGCGTCCGGTTCCACGAGGTTCCACGTGCTGTGAGGTTCCACCGCCGGGCTCCGCAGCGTGACGCGCGAACCCGAACAGGCGCGCCCACAGGGCCGCGCCGGGAACCTGGAACCTCGCAGACCGCGCGCCAATGCTGAGCGCGGGACACAAGAACCACTCCGCGCGAGATGTCCCTAAGAGGCGCGCGCGAGAAGAACCAGGAACCTCGAACAGGCGCGCCCGAAGGCGCGCGCCGCGGAACCCCCGTCGCCGAACCTGCGCACCCCGGAACCTGGAACCCGGAACCGGCAGAGACGAGCGCTTTTATCTCAACAACCGAGCAATATCGTTGTAGATGACCGTCACCATCAGGAGCGCGAGCAGCACGGCGCCGGCCATGAGGATGCGCTCCTTGACGCGGACGCTCAGATCGCGGCGCGCGACGCCTTCGATGGCGAGGATGGCGATGTGGCCGCCGTCGAGGATGGGCACGGGCAGCAGGTTCAGCAGCCCGAGGTTGAGGCTGATCATCGCCATCAGACTGAAGAGCGGCGCGAAGCCCATGGCGGCGGCGGTGCCCGACAGCTCGGCGATGCCGACCGGGCCCATGAGCTGGCGCATCGGCGTCCGGCGCGTGACGAGTCCGCGCAGCGTCTTGCCGATGAGAACCGTGCTCTCCCAGTTCTGCTGCGCGCTGAGCTTGATGGCCTGGATCCAGTTCGGGTTGATCTCGCTGACTTCGTAGGGGCTGATCGACACGCCGATCTGCGCGGAGCCCATTGCGCCTTCGGGCGTCACCTGCAGATCGAGGCGAGCGCCGTCGCGTTCGACGGTCAGCGTCAGCGGCTTGCCCGCGCTCGCGTGAATGCGATCGACGATCGCGTCGTTCTGCAGATTCGCTTCGCCGTTGATGGCCAGGATCACGTCGCGGGCGTGGACGCCGCCGCGCGCGGCCGGCGTGCCCGGGTTGACCTGAATGACCTGCGGCCGAGCGACGTGCTGGATCCCGAGGTCGCCTTGATCGAATTCGCCGGCGGCGCGCGGCGTCGCGTCGATATGAAGCGTCGAACCGCCACGGTCGACGTCGAGCGCGAGCGTGCGACCGGCGGCCATCGCCACGGCCATGTCGAAGTCGTCCCAGGTCGGCACGGCGTCGCCGTTCACGCGAACGACGCGATCCCCCGCGCGCAGGCCAGCGGTCTCCGCCGGACTGCCCGAGTCGACGGCGCCGATGATCGCGGGCCCGGCGTGGTAGGCCGCAACCGTCGCGCCGCGCGAGAGCACGGCCGCGAGCACGACCAGCGCGAGCAGCAGGTTCATCACGGGCCCGGCGAGATACACCTGGAACCGCACCCACTTGCTCTTCGACATGAACTCGTCGGGCGCGCCCGTGCGCGCCTCCTCGATCGACTCCCCGGCCATCTTGACGTAGCCGCCGAGCGGCACCGCGCTGACGCAGTATTCCGTCCCGCCGCGCGTGACCTTGGCCAGCTTCGGCCCGAAGCCGAGCGAGAACGTGATGACGCGGACACCGTGCCAGCGGGCCACGAGGAAGTGCCCGAGCTCGTGGACGAACACGAGCACACCAAGCACGAACGGGAATGCGAGAGTCGTGACCATGCGATCGAAAAATGAGCGGCTCGTCTCTAGGACGATCGTAGCGTACCGATGGTTTCGGCCGAGAATGCGCGGGCCCAGGCGTCGGCCGCCCGGACGTCGGCCAAGGTGAGCGGCGTGGCCGTCTCCCGATCGGCCACCGCGAGCGCACGCTCGATGACGACGGGAATGTGGCAGAACGACAGGCGGCCGCCGAGAAAGGCGTCGACCGCCAGCTCGTTGGCGGCATTGAGCACGATGGGCCATGCGCGCCCGTGCCGGAGGGCCTCGTAGGCCAGACCGAGGCACGGAAAACGCTCCCTATCGGGCGGCTCGAACTCGAGCGCGCCCAGACTGGTCAGGTCGAGCGGCCGGACGGGCGCGTCCCAGCGCTCGGGATAGGAGAACGCGTACTGGATGGGCAGCCGCATGTCGGCCACGCCGAGCTGCGCGATGACCGATCCGTCCGCGAGCTCGACCATCGAGTGAACGACCGACTGCGGATGGATGACCACGTCGATGGCCGAGACGTCGACGCCGAACAGCCAGTAGGCCTCGATGACTTCGAGGCCCTTGTTCATCAGCGTCGCCGAGTCGATCGTGACCTTCTTCCCCATCCGCCACGTCGGATGCCGCAGCGCGTCCTCGGGCGTGACGCGCTTGAGCGCGGCGCGATCGAGGCGGCGGAACGGGCCGCCCGACGCGGTGAGGATCATGCGCCGGACTTCACTGCGATCGCGGCCGTGCAGACATTGATGAATGGCGTTGTGCTCGCTGTCGACCGGCAGGATCGACACGCCGCGGCGGCGCGCGCGCTCGACGACGAGCTCGCCGGCCATCACCATCACTTCTTTGTTGGCGAGCGCGAGCGTCTTGCCGGCGTCGATCGCCGCGAGCGCCGCCTCGAGCCCGGCCGACCCCGACGTCGCACACAGCACGACGTCGACGTCCGGATGCGTGGCCGCGGCGACGAGACCGTCGGGACCCGATGGCAGGAGCATCGTGCCGCTCGTGATGCCGATACGACTGGTGAGATCCGCGAGCGCCGCGTCGGAGGCCATCCCGATGACCGTCGGCCGGAACTGCGACGCCTGGTCGGCCAGGAGCGACGCGTTCTCGCCCGCGACGAGCGCAACGACCTGCAGCCGGTCGGGATGCGCCGCGGCGACCGCGAGGGCGCTCTGGCCAATCGATCCGGTCGATCCGAGAATAGCGAGCCGTTTCACGCGAGATATCTCAACAACCAGTAGAACACGGGCGCGGCGAACAGATAGCTGTCGATGCGATCGAGCACGCCGCCATGTCCCGGAATGAGCGCGGAGCTGTCCTTCACGCCCGCGCTGCGCTTGAGCAGGGACTCGAACAGGTCGCCAATCATGCCGAACGCCGCGGCCAGGATCGCGAACGCGAGCGCGCGCGCCGGCGAGAGAAACGGCATCGCGATCGGGCCGAGGATGAAGCCGGAAATGGCGGCCGCCACGAGCCCGCCGCACGCGCCCTCGACCGTCTTCGCGGGACTCACCGTCGGCGCGAGCTTGTGCCGGCCGAGCGCGCGCCCGGTGTAGTACTGCGCCGAGTCGCTCGCCGCGATCGTCACGATGAGCCATGTCGTCGCGGCCGGCCCGAAGAGCCATTGCACGCGAGCGAGCGCCCCGAGCGGCGCGCCGATGTAGATGGGCGCCATCAGCAGCAGTGCCGCGCGCGTGAACGCAGGCGGCCCGGGCGCGCCTTGCGCCAGCGTCATGACGCCGGCGGCGACGACGAGCGCGAGGATGAGCGCGCCGAGCGCGTCCGGATCCAACGTCGAGACGTGCCGCAACGCGAGGACGAACGCCACCGTCACGGCGGCGGCGGCGAGACCGACGAACACGACGGGCACGCGCACGTCGATCCGCGCGCCCATGATGGCCAGTTCACCACCAGCGAGTGCGGCTACGAGCGCGGCGGCAGCGACCATCGCCCACGTGGGCAGGCCCCACACGACGGCAACGACGATGGCGATGAGAACGATGGCGGAGATGAGACGACGCATTGCGCGAAGAACGGCAGTCAATCGCCAACGTGCCCGCCGCCGAAGCGGACGGAAACGGCCGGCGATCAGCGCATCCGGCCTCTCATCGCTTGCCGGCGCCGACCGCCTGCGAGGCGATCGCGCCGTAGCGGCGCTCGCGCTTCTGGTAGTCGGCGACCGCCTCGAGCAGATGCCGCTCGCGGAAGTCAGGCCAGAGCGCGTCGGTCACCCAGATCTCGGCGTACGCGATTTGCCACAGGAGGAAGTTGCTCACGCGCATTTCGCCGCTCGTGCGGATGAGCAAGTCCGGATCCGGCTGACCGGCGGTGTAGAGGAGCGAACCGAACGTCGACTCGTCGAGCGATTCCGGATCGATGCCCTCACGGATCGCGCGCTTCGCGGCCTCGACGATCTCGGCGCGACCGCCGTAGCTCAGCGCGATGTTGAACAGCATCCCGCCGTTGCCCGCCGTGCGCGCTTCGGCCATCGACAGCTCGTCGCGGATCTCGGGCGACAGCCGATCGAGCTGGCCAATGACGTTGAAGCGGATGTTGTTGCGGAGCAGCGTCTTCAGCTCGAGGCGCAGGTAGTGCTTGAGCAGCGCCATGAGCGCCGAGATCTCGGTATTCGGGCGCTTCCAGTTCTCGACCGAGAACGCGTAGAGCGTGAGGACTGAGATGCCGAGCCTCGCCGACGTTTCGACCGTGGCGCGGACGGCGTCGATGCCGGCGCGATGGCCCTCGACGCGCGGCAGATGCCGGACGGACGCCCAGCGGCCGTTTCCGTCCATGATGACCGCCACGTGGCGTGGAAGCCGGTCGAAGTCGATGCGGCGGACGAGGGCCTCCTCGGTCGATCCGGGCGGCACCGCCGCGAGCATGTCGGCAAAGGCCATGGCGATCTGGGCCTGAATCTTAGCAGTTCTCGCCCAGACGTGGAGCCCCACGCCTCGGCCGGCACGTCAGTACTCGACCCGCACGAGCACGAGGCCGGCGGCCGGTGCCGTGACGCCAGCGGCCCGGCGGTCGCGCGCGGCGAGAACGTCCGCCATCGACGCCGGCGTCCGCTGCCCGGCGCCGACTTCGGCCAGCGTCCCAACGAGGATGCGGACCATGTGCCGCAGAAAGCCGGTGCCTTCGACGTCGATGACGATGCTGTCCCCCGGGTCTAAAGACCCGGGGCTCCACGGAGAGTTGCGGAGCCCCGCGGCTTCTTTGCTGTGGAGCCCTGGGCTGTCCCCTGGGTCTGAAGACCCAGGGCTCCGTACGGACTCTCGATGGAGCCCTGGGTCTTTAGACCCAGGGATCTGAGATTCCGTCTCGCCCACGCGCGCGATCGACACGCGCGTGACGCGACGTACCGTGTCTTCGATCGCACTTCCCGTCCCCTGGAACGACGCAAAGTCGTGTTCGCCGACGACGACAGCCGCGGCCTCGCGCATGCGCTCGAGATCACACCGCCACGGGCGATGCCACGCGATCCCCCGAGCGAAGGGCGACAGCACGTCGGCCGTGACGATGCGGTAACGATAGTGTTTCGCGCGCGCGTCGAAGCGCGCGTGGAAACCGGGACGGGCGTCTTCCACGCGCATCACGCGGATATCGGCGGGCAGCCGTGCGTTGAGCGCGCGCTGGATCGCGTCCGTGTCGTCCAATTCGCCCGCCTCAAGTCGGCCGACGGCGAACCACTCTTCCGCATTGGTAAAGAACTGCGTCGCCTCCACCGGCAGCAGATTCGCCGCGCGGGCGAGCATCTCGTCCGCGCCGGGAGCCACCCACTGGCCCAGCCCGCTGGCTTGGATCGTTCCGCCGCGTGCGGTGACGGTTACATCCTTCGATTCAACGCCAGGGACTGCAATCCTAAGCTTTAGTTCTTTGTCATTTTCCAGAAGCTCAGCCGATGCCGAACCGAGCACTTCGTGCTCCGCCAGCAGCCAATCGGCCCGGTCCAGACCAGGAAGCTCGCCGCGCTGCTCGAAAAGGCTGAAAGCCCTTTGCTGAATCTTCGCGATCGTCTTCTCCACATCGGCGAATACCGGGGGTTTCTCTCGACCGTTCAAGTGCCGGACTCTTTCAATCGAAACGGTTGACATTGTTGACATTGATGTATTCCTTTCCATTCCCAATTCACGAAATCAGACCGCCAATCA
>CALFMR010000526.1 GCA_937880585.1 uncultured Acidobacteriota bacterium | reverse complement strand
CCGCCGCAGTTGCGCTGGTTGAGGAGGACGGCGTTCCAGCCGCGGCGCCACGCCTTGTCGGCGAGTCCGCGCATGTAGTGGACGCTCGACGATCCCTCGAGTCCGTGCAGGCCGAGGAGCGTCGGCGCGGCGGCGCGATCGGGCCGCCAGTAGCAGTGCGCGAGGACGCGCGTGTCGGGCGCGACGTCGAACAGACGCGCTTCGGGCGCCGGCAGCGCCGGGAAGTCCCGGCGGCGCGCCCAGGCCACGAGCGTCATGACGTGACCGTTCGAGAGACCGCGGCGGGGGCGGAACGGGCGCAGCTCGAAGGGCGGAATGGCCGGCGCGCCAGGATCAACGATGACGGGCGGATCGGCCGAAACAGTCGGCGAAGGCACTCGGATCATTATGACGGATGGGCACGATCGAGGCGCGGCGGCACCGGACGCGACATGGGCGCGCCGACTGCCGCGTGCGCTGGTCGCGGCCGCGCTGCTCGTCTGGGCCGTCGTCTTTCTCGCGGTTTATGTGCCGCGCGTCGGTCACGGGTTCGTGCAGGACGACTTCGCGTGGATCGCGTCGAGCCGCGTCGCACATCTCTCGGATGTCGCGCGCATCTTCCGTCATGACAATGGCTTCTATCGTCCGGTCGTCGCGCTCACGTTTGCAGCGGACCGCGCGCTGTTCGGGCTGCGTCCGTTCGGCTATGGCCTGACGAACCTGCTGCTGGCCCTCGCCTGCGCTATGGGCATCGCGTGGCTCGCGCGCGGCTTCACGTTGCGCTGGCCAGCCGCCGTCTTCGCCGCGGCGCTGTGGCTGCTCAATCCGCACGGTCTGCACTGGGCGCTGCTCTGGACGAGCGGCCGCACGGCACTCCTGCTGTCGTTGTTCGCGGCGCTCACCGCCGCGGCCGTGGTGCGCGCCAGGTGGCCGCTGGCCGGCGCGTTCTTCGCCGCAGCGCTGCTATCGAAGGAAGAAGCCGTCGTCATGGGCGCAGTCCTCACAGCGTGGTTGTCGATCCTGCCGCGACCGGCAATTCGCGGTCGGCGCGTCGCGTGGTACACCGTCTGGACCGGGATTTGGCTCGTCATTCTTGGCGCGTACTTCTGGGCCCGGTCCCGGACCGGCGCGATGATGCCGTGGACGGCGCCGGCCTACTACACCTTCACCTTCGCGCCCGCAGCGGTGTTCCGGAACCTGCTCGAATATCTGGATCGGTCGTCGACGTTCGCTGTTGCCGCGACGCTCGTTGCGCTCGTGTTGCTGCGGCCGGCCCGCTGGCGTCCGGCACCCAACACCAAGCGGGCGCTCATCTGCTGCGCGTTGTGGATCGCGGGCGGCCTCGCCATCACCATCTTTCTGCCGGTACGATCGGACCTCTACGCGTGCCTGCCGTCGATCGGCACGTGCCTGGCCGCGGCCATCGTCGTCGATCGCGCGTGGACGTGGTCGACACTGGCGAGCCGCCGCCGCGCGGTCGTTGTCGCCGCGATCGTGCCCATCGTGCTGTCTCCGATGTACGTCTCGCGATCGGCGCGCTGGGTGTCTCTCGCGGAGCTCTCGACGCGTGTACTCGACGAGCTGCCTGCCTTGACCGAGGATCTGCCGGCCGGCTCGACGGTCGTCCTGCACGATGACGCCGCGTCGCGCGCCAATCTCTCGGGCGCGTTCGGCGTCATGCTCAACGACGCGTGGAGCCTCGAAGGACACCGTCCGCTCGTCTTCTGGCTGGATTCGCGATCGGGGGGCCGCCCTCGGCCCTGCGCTGCGTGTGCGGCTCGCAGCCTGCGACTTGTTGGCGGGCATCTCGTGCGCGGCGACGAACGGGGCTCAGCGGGGCCGTAGGTCGTATACGACGAACGACGCGTTGCGATAGAGGACGGGCAGCGCGAATGGACGATCCACGGGTTCGATGAAGACGTCGAGCGCGAAACGCACCGCGAGGCGACGGACGTCATCGATGGTAAATGCGTCGAAATTGGCCGTTGCGGCCATCCGTTCGCCGACACGCATGGCGATGCGCCGGTCGTACATCGCGATCGCCGGATCCTTCGTCACTTCGAGGAGCACGTCCTTCCGCGCGACGATGCGGACGTTCGCGCCGTAGCGCCAGACGTGATCGGGCGCCGCGAGTACCTGCCAGGTGTCCGGCTGACCGCGCAGCCATTCGAGCGCGGCCGTCCAGTCCGTGGCTGGCGGCCGCACCTGGACGAGCGCTCCACGGCCGTGCATGACGTACGCGCCTCGGGCCGCCGCGAGGGCGACGAGCCCGCCGACGAGCATCGTCCGCGCCCGCGCCGGCCAGCGCGCGGCGAGGTGACCGACGATCCACCACGCGAGATAGAACGTGGCAACCGCGTCGAGCAGCCAGAAGACGCGGTTCACCTGCATCTGCACGGCCAGCGCCAGCCGCGCTTCGGTGAACGGCACTGACGCCAGGAAAAGCGCGGTGAGCACGATCATCGCCGCG
>CALFMR010000525.1 GCA_937880585.1 uncultured Acidobacteriota bacterium | reverse complement strand
GACCGTCTCGACGATCGTTCGCAGCGTGTCGGCCTGATCTTCCTCGCTGCGACCGGGGCCGGTCGGCCATCCGCTCTCGCACACACGGATCGGGACCGCGTCCGCTATCCCTGCGATCGCGAGCTGCGCGCGGTACGCAGTCAGCATCTCGGTTGTCCGCTGGCGAAGCTCGGTGGCCGAAAACACCTGCGGCTCGAACCCGCCGGGATACATCGTCAGACCGGCGAAGTCGACCGCGGCGCTGAACGCCGATCCGTTGCGCCGCACGACCCGCTGCCAGAACGGCTCGGCCCCGGGAGACGTATCGCTCGCCGTCGTGAAGCCGAGCGCGGCCGTGGCGCCCACGCGGCGCTTCGTCTCCGCCGCGACAATCACCCCGTCAACGAGCGCCTCCAGGGCGTTGGGGTACGCGCCATCGGGCGCGAACGGCACGTCGACGAGGTTCGCCTCGTTCGTGACGCCGATCGAGCCCACCTGCGATCCGTGGCGCTGAACGACCTGCTCCACGAATGCACACCACCGCTCGACGTCGCCGCCGCGGTCATGAAAATTCAGCGACAGATCGACGAGGCCACCGATCTGCGCGAATTGCGCGACCTGATCGAGCGTGGCCTCGAGCGCGCCATCGAACGTGACGTACAGCCGCACCAGCAGGGGTGGACCATCACCAGCCAGGCCGCCGAGCGCTTCACCGATCGACGCCATGTCGTCGGGCGGCCCCACCACCACGCCGCGCGGACCACCGGTCATCCCGAGAGGGTAAACACCGAACACGAGCGGATGCCGTTTCAACGAGGACCTCCCGTCACGCGCCACACCTCGCGGCCGGCCCTACCCCGCCGCCTGCCCGTGCTCGGCCTGCAGCACGGGGCCGACGTCGTGATGGACGGGCGCCAGTGACTGAAGATACCGATACACGGCACGCAGATCGTCGTCCGACATGCGGCGGAAGCTGCCCCACGGCATCGGCGAATCCGGAATCAGCAGCCCGGCGCGAAAGCGCGCGACGAACCCGTCCTCCGGCCACGCGGTGATGTGTCCGGTCGCCGGATCGGGCGTGAGATTCGGACTCACGTACACCTGGCCGGGATGCAGTCGCGAGTGAAACGCCAGGCCGCCCGAAAACGGCGGGCTCGTGTACGCGCCGGTCTCGAGATTGCGCGCCGTGTGACACGTGCGGCATCCGGCGAGCGTGTTGGCGATGTAGCTGCCATAAGCGGCCGACGCGTCAGGCGCGAGATGAACGGGCGGCGTCTTGGTCGGCGCGTAGGGATCGAGAAAGTACGCGAGCGTGATCTTCCCGAGCAGATTGATGCGCGCGTCGGGCGGCGTGCCAGTCTCGGATGGGATCGATCGCAGATACGACAGAATCGCGACCAGGTCGTCGTCGGCCAGATTCGCGTACGAGTCCATGAACGGCGGCGCAATGCGGCCGCGGCGGTTGACGCCGTAGCGAAGCATCCGCGCGATTTCGCCGTCGCTCACGCGGCCGAGACCCGTCACCGGATCGGGCGTGAGGTTCGGCGCGCTCCACGTGCCGATGTAGGTGTGCTCGCCCGGACCGCCGGTGAGCGGGACTTCTTCGCCCTTGAAGAGTTGAGGCCGCGCATCGTCCGGCGTGTGACAGTCGGCGCAGCGTGCGGGGCCATAGACGAGATACCGTCCGCGCGCGATGACCGCCGGATCGGTGACGGCGTGAACGTCCGGCATCGGCACCGACCGCGCGCGATCGTACCGGACGAGCGCCACGACCACGGCGATCGCGGGAACCGCGACCAGCACACCGACCACCACGAGCAGGACTCGACCGACGTTCCCGATTCGCATCACCCAGCCAACGACGAACGCTTCACTTTATCCGACAACCGGGCGCGGCCGCGGGTATGCTCCTACCGGTACACGAGCGCCCAGGGCCTCGCTTTCGGAGGAGGAACCATGACACGACGTCATCGCCATCCGCGCGGCCATTCCCCATCACCTTCCGCCGGGGCGTCGCTGAGTCGACGCGATCTCCTCAAGACCGCGGGTCTCGCGGGTGCCGCGCTGGCGCTTCCCGCCGCGGATCTCCTCGCCGCGACGCCTCCTCCCGATCCGGCGCTCGCCGCGCCAGCGACGATGATGGGCGTGCCGTTCGAGCGGCGTGACGAGGCGCGCATCGCCGTCGTCGGCGTCGGCGGACGCGGTTCGTCGGTCGTCGGCGAACTGCTGGGCGTCGAGGGTGCCCGCATAACGGCCCTCTGCGACGTCGTCCCCGCGCACGTCCAGCCGGCCGCCGCGCGACTCCCCGCGAAGGGCTTCCCGGCGCCCGCACAGTTCATCGCCGGTGAACGCGACTTCGAACGACTGGTCCAGCGCGACGACATCGATCTCGTCTACACGGCCACGCCCTGGGAATGGCACGTGCCGGTCTGCCTCGCCGCGATGAAAGCCGGCAAGCACGCCGCGACCGAGTGCCCGGCGGCGATGACGCTCGACGACTGCTGGGAGCTCGTCAAGACCTCCGAAGCGACGCGGCGCCATTGCCTGCAGCTCGAGAACTGCACGTACGGCTTCAACGAGATGCTGGTGAACACGATGGTGAAAGCCGGCGTCTTCGGCGACGTGCTGTACGCCGAGGCCGCGTACATCCACGACCTCCGATCGCTGCTCTTCTCCGACGAAGGCGAGGGCCTCTGGCGCCGCGCGCCGCACACGACGCGCGAGGGCAACTTCTATCCGACGCACGGCCTCGGGCCGGTCTCGTGGTATCTCGACATCCACAAAGGCGATCGCTTCGACTACCTGGTGTCGATGGCCACGCCGGAACACGGGCTCTCGCTCTGGCGCGAGGCGCACGTGCCGAAGTCGTCGCCGAAGTGGGCCGAGAAATACATCGCCGGCGACATCGACACGTCGTTGATTCGGACCGTGCGCGGCAAGACGATCCTGCTGCAGCACACCGTGACGTGCCCGACGCCGTACAGCCGCCTGAACTCGATTCGCGCGACCAAGGGCGTGTTCCTCGACTATCCGCCGCGCTTCTATCTCGACGGCCAGAAGGGCGGCGAGCAATTCGTCGACATCGACGGCTTCAAGGCGGACTACACGCATCCTTTGTGGAAGCAGCTCGGCGCCGTTGCGTCGGGCGCCGGGCACGGCGGGATGGACTACATCATGGCGTGGCGTCTCGTGCAGTGCATGCGCGAAGGATTGCCGCCCGACTACGACGTGTACGACGCCGCGGCGTGGAGCGCGCCGTGGCCGCTCAGCGAGACGTCGCTCCGGCACGGCAGCGCGCCCGTGCGCTTTCCCGATTTCACGCGCGGCGCCGCGAAGGTCACCCTGTGAACCCGAACGCCTTCGACTGGTCGATCGTCCTCGTCTCGATCGCCATCTGTTTCGTGCCGGCGCTGCTCTTGATCCGCAAGGGCGGCTCGAGCACGACCGAGTTCTTCACGTCCGGCCGATCGGCCCCCTGGTGGCTCATCGGCACGTCGATGGTGGCGACGACGTTCAGTACGGACACGCCGAATCTGGTGACCAACTTCGTGCGCACGGGCGGCGTGGCGAGCAACTGGCAGTGGTGGGCGTTCCTGCTCACGGGCATGATGACGGTCTTCTTCTACGCGCGGCTGTGGCGGCGCAGCGGCGTGCTGACAGACCTCGAGTTCTACGAGCTGCGCTACAGCGGCCGGGCGGCCTCGCTCGTCCGTGGATTTCGCGCGGTATACCTCGGGCTCATCTTCAACTGCTTCATCATCGCGACGGTCAATCTCGCCGCGGCCAAGATCGCGAGCGTGGTCCTCGGCTGGCCGATGGGCAAGACGCTGCTCATCTGCGCGCTCTTCAACGTGGCCTTCGCCGCGACATCGGGACTCTGGGGCGTGCTGGTCGTGGACTTCATCCAGTTCGGCATCGCCATGAGCGGCGCGTTTGCCGCGGCTTATTTCGCAGTCAAGCAGCCCATCGTCGGCGGCCTGAGCGGACTCGTGCACCAGGTCCCGGCACACACGCTCGCCCTCGTGCCGGACTTCAGCGACTGGGGACTTACGCTGTCGATCTTCATCATCCCGCTGACCATCCAGTGGTGGTCGGTCTGGTATCCGGGTTCTGAACCGGGCGGCGGGAGTTACATCGCCCAACGCATGCTGGCGGCGCGCTCGGAGCGCGACGCGTTCGCGGGCACGCTGCTCTTCAACGTCGCACACTACGCGCTGCGATCCTGGCCATGGATCATCGTCGCGCTCGCGTCGATCATTGTCTTTCCCGACTTACAGAGCATCAAGACCGCGTTCCCGAACGTGGATCCCGCGCTCGTCGGCCACGACATGGCCTATCCGGCGATGCTGAAGTTCCTGCCGCACGGATTCCTCGGCCTGATGATCGCCGGCATGCTCGCGGCGTACGTCTCGACGATCGTCACGCACCTCAACTGGGGATCGTCGTATCTGGTCCACGATTGCTACCGCCGATTCATCCGGCCGGGCCGGGACGAACGGCACTACGTGACGGTGGGCCGGCTCTCTACGCTGGTGCTGATGATCATCGGCGGGTTCCTGACGTTCGCGCTCGACACGGCGCAAGAGGCGTTTCAACTGCTGCTGTCGATCGGCGCGGGCACCGGACTCCTGTATCTCCTGCGCTGGTTCTGGTGGCGTGTGAACGCCTGGTGCGAGATCGCGGCGATGGTGTCGTCGTTCGTCGTCTCGCTCGGCTTCTTCATCGCCGCGAAGGAAGGCGCCGACATCTCCGCGTCCATGTCGCTCCTCGGCACCGTGGCCGTCACGACCGTCGTCTGGCTCGTCACCGCGTGGCTCGCGCCTGCAACGGAACACGACACGCTACTCGCGTTCTACAAGAAAGTTCGGCCGGCCGGGCCCGGATGGCGTCGGCTTCGCGAGGAAGCCGGCGTCGAGCCGGCGCTCGATTCGATGCCGCTCGCCTTCCTCGGCTGGACGCTCGGCTGTCTGATGGTCTACGGCGCGCTCTTCGGCACCGGCTCGCTGCTCTACGGACGACGAGGACCGGGCTTGTTCTGGAGCGCGGTGTTCGTGTTGAGCGCGATCTGGTTGCTGCGCCTGATTCCGCGGCTGTGGAGCAGCGCGCCGGAATCATGAGCGGACGCGCGCACCTCGCGGTCATCCTCGCGCGCGGCCTTGGCACGCGCATGCGCCGCGACCACGACGAAACGGAACTGGACGCGGCCCAGCAAGCCGCCGCGAAGCACGGCCGGAAGGCGATGATGCCCGTCGCCGGCGGCCGCCCCTTCCTCGACTACATTCTTTCGTCGCTCGCCGACGCCGGACTCACTCAGGTGTGCCTGGTCGTCGCGCCGGATCACGAGGCGATGCGTGATCACTTCGCCCGGCATCCGACGCACCGCGTGACACTCGACTACGCGGTGCAACCGGAACCGACGGGCACCGCCGACGCAGTGCTCGCCGCCGAAGCGTGGACGGCCGGCCGTGACTTCATCGTCCTCAACGGCGACAACCTTTATCCCGTGGACGCACTCCGTGCGCTCGCCGATCTCGACGAACCGGGGCTCGTGGCGTTCGATCGCGACACGCTCATTCGCGACGGCAACATCGCGCCCGAGCGGATCCAGACGTTCGCACTGCTCGACGTCGGACCCGACGGGCTGCTGCGTCAACTGGTCGAGAAGCCGGACGAGGCGGAGTTCGCGCGACTGGGCGGCGGCTCGCGCGGTGTGAGCATGAACGTGTGGCGTTTCGATCGCGCCATCTTTCAGGCGTGCCGCGACGTCGGCGTGTCTTCGCGCGGCGAACGTGAGCTCCCGCAGGCCGTCGCGCTCGCGGTCTCGCGCGGAATGCGGTGCCGCGTGCTGCCCATCGCCGCGGGTGTCCTCGATCTCTCCGGCCGCGGTGACGTAGGCGAAGTCTCGCACCGGCTGGCCGGCGTGGAACCGTCGACGTGACGACGGATTGGCGCGAGCGCGTTAGCCGGCTGACGCTCGATCCGGACGCGGCGTCGGAGGCCGTGCGGCATTTCGAACACGTCGATCGGATCTTCGGCGAGCGGTTCGCTGGCAGTGTTCCGGCGCGCGCGTGGTGGGTGCCCGGCCGCATCGAGGTGCTCGGCAAACACACGGACTACGGCGGCGGCCGCTCGCTCGTGGCCGCGATCGGTCGGGGTTTTCACTGGCTCGCCGCGCCCTCGTCGGATGGACGCATCGAGATCGTCGATGCCCGCACGGGCGCGACCTGCGAGGTCCCGCTCGCCGCCGACGTTCCGCACCAGCCCGGCGACTGGTCGAACTACGTCATCTCCGTCGCACGCCGAATCGCGCGCGACTTCCCCGGCGCGCACACGGGCATGCGTGCGGTGTTCAGCTCGTCGCTGCCAAAGAGCGCCGGTCTCTCCTCATCGAGCGCGCTCGTCGTCTCGACGTTCCTGCCGCTCGCCGCGTTCAACGGTCTCGAGCATCATCCAGCCTGGCACGAGGACATACCGGATCGGTGCGCGCTCGCGGGATATCTCGGCGCCGTGGAGAGTGGACGCGCGTTCGGGCGCTTCCCTGCCGATCACGGCGTCGGAACACACGGCGGCAGCGAAGATCACGCGGCGATTCTCTGCTGCCACCCGGGACAACTCTCGGTCTATCGATTTCTTCCGGTAGCGCACGAAGGCGACGTGGTGCGTCCCGAGGGCTGGACGTTCGCCATTGCGATCTCAGGCGTTCACGCATCGAAGACTGGAGCCGTGCGCGATCACTACAACCGACTCGCCGCGGAGATGACCCGGCTCGTCGCGCTGTGGCGTGAAGCAACAGGGCGCGAAGACGAATCCCTATTGACCGCGATCGAGAGCGGAGATGGCGCGCTCGATCACCTGCGGGCCATCGTCGCGTCGGCGCCCGGCGCCTCGACGCTGCTCCCACGCCTCGATCAGTTCGCGGCCGAGTCGACCGAGATCATCCCGGCGGTCGTGGAACGCCTCACGGCGAACGATGTCGCCGGCGTGGGCCCGCTCGTCGATCGATCGCAGCGACTGGCGGAAGACACGCTCGCCAATCAGATACCGGAAACGATCGCGCTCGTCCGTTCGGCGCGAGCGCTCGGCGCCGCGGCGGCGAGCGCATTCGGCGCGGGATTCGGCGGCGCCGTGTGGGCGCTGGTCCAGCGCGACCAACTCGCTGATTTCCTCGAGCGGTGGCGCGCGGCGTATCTCGTCCACCACCCTGCAAACGCTGCCGCGGCCGAGCTCTTCGGCAGCGATCCCGGTCCCGCCGCGATGGAGTTGTAACGGTCGCTACTGCCCCGCCGCGACC
>CALFMR010000524.1 GCA_937880585.1 uncultured Acidobacteriota bacterium | reverse complement strand
GACCTTGGACTGCCCCTGCTCAATAGCATTGGCGTGTGCGTTCTTGCGATCGTCATCCTCGTTGACGTCGTCACGTACGTCTCGGCGCGGCGGCAGACCAGGGGACAATGAGGTCCGGCTTCACGACAGGGACGCTGAAACGAGACGAGGCCGCACGCGAAGACGCGAACGGACTCCGCGGAAGGCCGCCCTCGAGATTGGGTGGAGTCGCTGCCATCGGCGGCGTCGTCGCAGCGTTTGACACAGTGCTGGGAATCGTCGTGGCGCTCGGCCTCGATCCCGCGCGCGTGGACGACGGCGTGTTGATCGTCAGCTTGGTGGCCGGAGCGGCGATGTACGCGCTGGACGCGCGGAGTCCGCGACGTCTAGCCGTCTGGATGCTCGGACTCTGGATGTTGCGTTGGACGGCGAGCTGCTTCGCGGGACCGGAACCAGCCTCACTCGTCGTGCCGTGGCGAAACAGCCAGTATCTCATTGCCGCGTTCGTGCTCCTCCAATACTCAAAGATGCGTCAGTCCGCCCACCACACCCGTGTGGGCACCGCCTCATGACCTTGCGCACGGTTGTTCTTGCGACTGCCATCCTGTCGACGATGTCGTGCGGCGAGCCGGATCGGATCGTCCTGCTGACGTGCCCGTCGCCGGATGGCGCGAGTAAGGCCATCTTCTGGGTCTACTCGGCCGGGCCCGCGGCTGGCGTCGTCGATTACTTCCTGAACGTCGTGCCTGCGGATCGCAGCACGTCGAGTGTCCTCGAGAGCAACGGAAGCGACGACCAGCGTACTGCGGTGATGGATATGGGCGGTGGGGGTAGCGTCCATTTGACGTGGCTGTCTTCAAAGCGTCTGCTGGTCGAGTATCCGGAGGATGCCTCATTGCGCGACACCTCGCCCGGATGGCCGGTCGGCGCAACTGGCGTTCCCGGCCTCCGCGTCGTTTACCGCGGCAGCGACGCCATCCCGGATTATTCCGACAGCACCTGTGAGAGCGGCACGAGCTCACGCCCCTAGAAGTCGCGCGGCCACCAATGCGGCGACCAGGCCACAAGACGCGAGGGCCGAACTCGCCCGCGCCGCGGTCCGGCCGAGAGCAGTATGATTTGCCCACCCATGGCTGTCATCGACGCACATCCGGACGCGAGGGCCGAAGCGGCGCAGCACGTGATGCAAATCGGCACGGGCTTCATCCTCTCGGGGGCTCTGCACGTCGTCGTCTCGCTCGACATCGCCGACAAGCTGGCCGGCGGGCCGAAGACGGTCGAGGCGCTCGCGGCCGAGGCGGGCGTCGTCGCCGATCCGCTCTATCGCATGCTGCGCGTACTTGCGATGGTCGGGATCTTCACCGAGGTCTCGCCGCGCACGTTTGGTTTGACACCGGCGGCGGACATCCTGCGCCGCGACGTCCCGGGCAGCCTGCACGACATGGTCCTGTGGGCGGCCGAGCCGCTGCTCCGGAAGATTCACATCGAAGGGATGTACACGGTGCGGACGGGCAAGCCCGCGGCCGAGCACCTGCTGGGCGTTCCGCCGTTCGAGTACTTCGCGACGCACCCGGACATCGCCGCCTGCTTCAACAACGGCATGACGTCGATGAGCGCGTCGGTGATTCCGGCCGTGCTCGAGGCGTACGACTTCAATGGGATCGGCACGCTCGTCGACATCGCGGGCGGACACGGCGAAGTGCTGCGGTCGATTCTCGCGGCGCATCCCGCGATGCGCGGCGTGCTCTTCGACGTCGACCACGTGATTGCCGGCGCGCGGCCGCGGATCGACGCGCAGGGCCTGACCGGCCGATGCACGGCCGTCGCCGGCGACTTCTTCAAGGAGGTGCCCGCCGGCGGCGACGCGTACCTCATGAAGCACATCATTCATGACTGGGAGGACGAGCAGGCCGCGCTCATCCTGCGCCAGGTTCACGCGCGACTCGCCGGCCGCCCCAACGGCCGCGTCCTCCTCCTCGAAGCCGTCGTCCCGCCTGGCAACGCGCCGCACGTGGCCAAGATCATCGATCTCGAGATGCTCCTGACGGCCGGCGGCCGCGAGCGCACGGCCGACGAGTACGCCGCGCTCTTCGCGAACGCCGGCTTCGAGATGACGCGCATCGTACCGACGCGCTCGCCGCTGAGCGTGATCGAAGCGCGGCCGGTGTAGGCAGAGCCCGACGGCCCTTCTTGAACGGTGTCCACGGCCTATCAGACACGTCTACCGCGGGGCGCATCTCAACAGCACTTACCATTGCTAGCTTTACTCCAATCGCAGGCCAGGCTCTTGCGGGAATCTCCTTGGCAGTCGACGCTTTCAGAACAGGCGAAGTTATCGGATCGTGTCGCTAATCAATAAGATAAAGCACGACATACGATCCGCCAATAGAATGCGCCTGCCCTGGTGGGGCGTAGTTGGAATCTTCTTCGGATCATTGGCGCTTTGTTGGGTACTCAATCGGTTTGGCCGCCTTGAGGAAAGCATACCGATAGCGGGTGGCAGCGCAATGTGCGCCATCGCGGTTCGATTGCCGAGGGCGCTACGCGATCGACCATAGTTTTGGATCACGATGGCCGTTGTGGTGGTAATTCATATTTTACTCATCGTCAACATCCCTTGGACGAGCCGTTGGATCCCGTCAATCGCGATGGCCGCGGTCGCGTCTGCTGATCTCATCGTGATAATTATCATTATCGCGGTAGTGCAAAGGCTCGTCGAGGGACCGGCGCCGCGTCGCAGATGAGATATCGCGCCAGGCGAGCGTCGACAACTAGCCATACATTAGATGCCGTCTCAAAAACAGCGTAATTTCATATGACTGGGAGGATGAGCCAGCCGCGTGCCTTCTTCAGAACATTCGCGCGCGCCTCGACGGCCGCGCCGCCGGAGGCGTCCTCCTTCTCGAAGCCGTCATCGCGCCGGGCAACGCGCCGCACGTGGCCAAGATCATCGATCTCGAGATGCTCCTGACCGCGGGCGGCCGCGAGCGCACCGCCGGCGAGTTCGCCGCGCTCTTCGCGAACGCCGGCTTCGAGATGACGCGCGTCGTGCCGACGCGATCGCCGCTGAGCGTGATCGAAGCGCGGCCGGTGTAGGCGACGACGCGTGAGCTGGCCCCACGCTGCGTGGCGCGTGCTGCTGCTCGCGACTGTCATCTCGTCAGCGGTCTCCTGCGAAGCCGAACGACGAGTAATACTAACGTGGCCGTAACCGGACGGGACGAACAAGGCGGTTTTCTGGGTTCTGCTCACGCCGTCTGCCGCTGGCACCGCCTACTTCTGCCTGAACGTCGCGGCTTCGACGCGTAGCACGTCGAGCATGATCTCTGACGACAAGGACCGCGAAGAGAGCCAAGTGATGGTCATGCAGGACGGTGGCGTCGTACGATTGACGTGGCTCTCGTCGAAGCGCCTGCAAGTCGAATATCCAGAGGACGCGACGCTGCGCTACGCCTCGTCGGGCGCGCCCTTCAGCGCGACGGGCGTCCCCGACCTTCGCGTCGTCTATCGCGGCAGCGACACGATTCCGGATGGTTCAGACAGCACCTGCGAGCGGCCATGAAGATTCGCCCATCGTGGCGCATCTTGTTGGCGTGGGGGCTCATTTGCGAGGCCATCACATGGCCCCTTCACCATTCCGGCAGACGCGATCTCGAATTGCCCATCCTGACCAGCATTGCCGTTCTCGGTGTTCTTGCTGTGGTGCAAAGGGCCTCATAGCCTCGGAGCGACGATGCCCAGAGCCTCGATCGCCGCGCGGCTGTAGGCGGAGAGCGACGACCACTCGCGCGAAGACGCGAAGATCGCGAAGGGCGCGCTCGACGTTCTTTGGGCCCCGACACACCCCCGGCCCGCCTGCCGCCCCTGGGTCGCTTCGCGCCGGCGTCGACGCGACCGCCGTCGCGGCTCCACCCATCGTCCGCCCCACTTCCACCCAATCGCGATCGCGCTCGGAGTCGACGCCGAAGTCGCTCGGACCCGACCGCGATCGCGCGATCACCCGACGTGCGACCCGCTTGGCCCCAGGAGCGAACACGCTCCCACCCAATCGCGGAGGCGCTTCGACCCAATCGCGAAGCTGCTTGCACCCATTCGCGGACTCGCTCACACCCATCCGCGCGCTCGCTTCCACCCACTTGCGATCGCACGCATACCCATTTGCGATCGCACTCTCACCCAACATCGAAATCGCACGCGCGATTTGGCGTTCCTGTAACTCATTGTCTGCGTGAGACATCACAGGCAATCCAGAATGGCGACTCTATTTGTCCGGAAAGCGAGATCAATCGTCCGGAAAGCGAGGCGCGCTCGCCCGGGAGCGACTCCGACCGCCAGAAAAGCGGGCCCCCGCCGGCCGGATGTGAGATCGATCGTCCGGAAAGCGTGACACGCTCCGCGCGAAGTGAGGCCGGCCTTCAGGCAAGTGAGATGCAGCGGACGGGAAGTGACGTCGGCCTTCAGGAAAGCGAGACGCACTCGTCCGGGAGCGGCCGCGACCGCCGGGAAAGCAGGCTTCGCCATCCGTGGGACCACGGGAGCGATCCAGCGAGCGCCCGTCAGCCCTCTGTCCATCCGACTAGTCGACTAACATCGCCCGAGAGGCAGACTCCGCGGCGAGTGCCGCACGTCCGCGCGCATCCACCCGCGACCGAAAGCTCCCGCATTCCCTCGACAAATCAACCGATCGTGTGATTGCCGCGCGTCGCGCACATGGGCGGCACAGGCGTTGCCTTTGATGGCGCTGGAATCCGCGTGTCTTGCCGGCGCTCGCCGGCGCGCGGGTTCCGTCGTTCGCGGCGGCGTCGGTCGGTTCGTCCTGCAAGCCCGCGCTCGAAACCGGTTCCTCCCAACCGCGTTGGCGGGCCCCTGTGCACGTCCGGCCACGTCCGCCGCCTCCCCAGCGGCGGCGATCAGGCATGCACGACGAGCGCGTTTTCAGATTCCATACAGGCGTTCCCAGTTCCCCTGGGCCTGAAGGCCCGGGGCTCCACGGAACGAGGCCAGAGCCTCACAGAGCGGGTCCAGAGCTCGACAGACGGATCGGCCGTGATTGGCATTCGCGCGTCGCGCGCGTCGCGATGGCGGTCGTCGCCGGCGTCGCGTTGACCGGCTGCGCCGTGAGCCCGCTCGCACCGGCGCCATCTGCGCCGGCGCCGACGCAGTCCTCCGATCCGCACATCGAAGCCGCGTTGAACCTCATCCTCACGACATCGAAGCCGTTGCCGTGGACCGGCGGGTCCGCCTCCGACTGGTGGGCGCACACGGGCGTTACCGGCATCAAGGTGCAGTCGCTCTCGGCCGACGGCTCGATTCGCGCGCAGTGCTGCACGAACGGCGAGATCACCGTCGACCCGGCGTCGCTGACCTTGACGCCCGTCGAGCTCGCCGCCGTCCTCATGCACGAAGCACGGCACGCCGAAGGCTACCGCCACACCTGCGGCTCGATGGACCAGAGCTTCGCCGAAGGCGGCGCCTGGGCGATTTCCGCGATGGCCTATGAATGGCTGGGCGCGCCGGACCGAGGCGCGATCGTCCGCGCGCACGAATTTTGTTCTGGGAGCTGACGCCGCGCTTCTGTCTTCACGCTTCTCACTTGCCGGAGCTCGCCTCGGCGAGCTCCGACGCGCGTCTCTCCGCGGACCATCCCAATGTCGCCGTCATGATGTCCGCCGCGCGTTCGAGTGCGGCGCGGCCGGGATCGCCGGCCGATCCCAGTGGCGTGCGTCGTCGGACGGCGTCGTCCAGCTTCACCGCGCAGGCTTCGGTGACGGCGTAGGCGATCTCGCCGTCGAGAATGGGATGCTCCGGCGACAGCCGGCCGAGGCCCTGGCAGGCAGCGGCGTAACGGACGACGGCGGGCGCTTCCGTGCCGTACCAGCTTTCGAGATGCGCCAGCACGTCAGCGTCGAGCGACGCGCCGATCTCGCGCAGCGTCTCGACGAGCCGGCCTTCGACGTCGGCGATGTCGGCGTGCGCCAGCGGCCGCGCGGCGGTCGTTGCTCGCGAATGCTTGCCTCCAAGTTCGCGCTGCGCCTCGTCGACCGCAATCTCCGCCGTGCGGCGCGCGGTCGTGAACTTCGTCCCGACGACGCCGACGAGACCTCGCACGCCGTGACGACGATAAGCGATGACGCGCGGGTCGGCGAGCAGATCGGCGCGGCCGTTGCGCACCGAAGCGGGCACGAGGCCGTGATGGACGACGCGCACGCTGGCGCGATCGGCGTTGAGTGAAGGAAATGTCGCGTTGGCGTCGGCCAGCGCCGCGTCGAGATCGGACGACGACCAGCGCGTGCCAGCTTCGACGGGCGCGTCCGACTGGAACGTGCCGACCAGCGCGCGCTCGCGCCAGGGCACGAGCGTCAGCATGCGCCCGGACGGGCCGCGCGCGGCCACCGCGATGTCGCGCGCCGGCCGGTCGACGAGCAGGTTCATCGCGCGCACGAGCGGCGGCGCGGGCGGGCCGCCGGCGTCGGCCACGATGGCGCGCAAGCCGGCACCGGCCGCCACGAGCGTCACCGCGGCTTCGACGTCGAACATCTCGCCGGTCAGCCGATCCTTCACGCGCACGCCCGTGACGCGCGCGCCGTCCTTCGCGAGCGCGGTGACCTCGGCGTAATTGAGGAGCCGCGCGCCAGCTCTGGCCGCGGCGAGCGCGACGACCCAGACGAGGCGGTCGGGATGGACCATCTGGTAGTCGTACCAGACGGCGCCCCCCGTCAGTCCCTCCTCCCGCACGCCCGGAAACAGCCGCTTCGTCGTCGCCGCCGACTCGAGCCGTGTGCGCGGCAGGTGCAGCTCCGGCACGACACCCGCGTTGCGCGATCGGCCGAGCCAGTCATAGAGACGGAAGCCGGCGCGGATGGCGAGACGCGATCGTTTGCTGAAGCGATAGGTGCCGACAAGGAACGGCAGCGGACGGATGAGGTGCGGCGCGATGCGCGCCCACGTGCGGCGCTCGGCGATCTGCCGCCGCGTCTTGCCGAAGCGACCCGACTCGAGCGCGCGGAGGCCGCCGTGAATCGTGCGCTGATGATTGGCCGAAAGGCCGGATCCGAAATCGCCGCGCTCGACGAGCGCGACCGAGAGTCCGCGGCTTGCGGCGTCATAGGCCGCGAACAATCCGTGGATGCCGCCGCCGACGACGGCCAGGTCGTAGCGCGCGGCGGCCACGGCCGCGGGATCGCGCACGAGACGAGGCGAGGGGAGGGAAGGCTCGTTCGGCATAGGCGCTTGATACTATGTCGGCCGGTGTCCACGCCTTCGAGCGCCGACGTCCGCCGCTACTGGGACGCGCACATCCACGACCTCGACGTCACGAGCCACGCGCCGGGCACGCCGGGCTTCTTCGCCGATCTCGACGCGTATCACTTCGAGAAGCTGCACCATCTCCTGCGTCTCGTCGACTTCGACGCATGGCGCGGACGGACGGTTCTCGACGCCGGCTGCGGCGCGGGCGTCGAAGTCGTGCGCTTCGCGCGCGGCGGCGCGCGCGTCATCGGCCTGGATCTCTCGGAACGCGCGATCGAGCTGGCGGCAAAGAACCTTACCGCGCAGAGCCTGACCGCCGCGCTCGTCGTCGGCGACGCCGAATCGCTGGCACTCGCGTCCGAGTCGGTCGACTTCGTCTATGCGCACGGTCTCGTGCAGTATGCCGCCGATGACCGCCGCGCGGTGGCCGAATGCTACCGCGTCCTGCGGCCGGGCGGAACGGCCATCTTCCAGGTGTACAACCGCATCTCGTGGCTGAACGCGCTGTCGAAGGTCATGCGGACCCCGCTCGAACACGAGGACGCGCCGGTGCTGCGCCGCTACTCGGCCGCAGAGCTCCGCGCCCTCGTCGCGCCCTTCGCCAAGGTCGAGCTCATCCCCGAACGCTTCCCGGTCAAGAGCCGGCTGCACAAAGGCTGGAAAGGCGCCGTCTACAACGCGGCATTCGTCGGCACGTTCAACGCGCTGCCGCGAGCCTGGGTGCGAAGGTTCGGGTGGCATTTGCTGGCGGTGTGCATAAAGTAAGAGGACAGGCCCGAAGCTGCGCGCAGGGCGCGCGCGCTGAGGGCGGAGCGATAGTCTGGCAGGCGTTGGGGGTGGGGCCCCAACGCGACTAAGAGAAGATGACACCCCGTTTCGAGCGCTTTTCACTCCCATGGACAAATCCGATCTCCCCGCGCTCTCCCTCGTCAAGGCGCATGCCTTTGGGAACGACTTTCTCTTGATGTCTTCGGCCGCGGGCGTGGCGCCGGGCGATCGAGGCAATGTCGCGCGGACGCTCTGCGATCGGCATCGGGGGATTGGCGCCGACGGGCTCATGATCCTGACCGAGCACGCGGCGGGCGCCGAGTCCGAGCTGTTCAACGCCGACGGCAGCCCGTCGGAGGTCTCCGGCAACGGCGTACGGTGCGCGGCGGCGTGGCTCGTCCACAAGCGTCGGATGCGCGTCG
>CALFMR010000523.1 GCA_937880585.1 uncultured Acidobacteriota bacterium | reverse complement strand
CGCGGCCGACGGCGGCATGACGACGGCCGCGGGCTCTTTGCGGAGATGGACCAGCGCGTCGCATTCGTACGTGCGCAGATCCGCCGTCTCGCAAATGACGTGCTCCGAGCCGCAGATGCGTTCGCAGGCGGCGAGGAAGTGGGAAGGGAGCGGCATGGGGCGCAAACGTCGAACTATGAACGTCGAACTTCGAAATGCTGAGGCTCGTCTGGTTCAGTCGTCGGCGGCTGCGCACCGGGTGCAACCGCCACCGACCGCCTGAAATCACCGTGCCGCCCTTCGCGTGCTCCGCGCCTTCGCGTGAGGCCCCCGGCCGTGCTTCGCGCGAGCGAGGCTCAGCGCGCCGCCGCCTCGTACAATCGCAGCCGCTGCACGTTCCACGGCGGCGCATCGGCCGCGCGGCCGGTCTGGGTGATGCGCACGAACTTCGCGTTGACGGGGGAGAACGCGATGACCGTGTCGCCACCCGTGCCCTCGCCGCGCGCGACCGGCGCACTCCACTTCGAGCCGTCCGTCGATACTTGGACTTGATACGCGCGCGGATAGCCGAGCGGCCCCGTCGGGCCGCCGCCCGTGCGTGGCGGCGCGCCGAGCACGGTGGTGGGCGCCGCACCGCGGCCGGCGGTCGCCGGATCATCGGTGGGCGCCGACTCGAACTCGATCTCCGTGAGCCGAACCGCCTGCGGCAGCTCGACCTGCAGCCACATGCCCGCGGCCTGGCGCTCGCCGGTCGACCACGGCTGAATCGTGAGCGCGTTGGGCGCGGTTGCCGCGTTGTGGCTGGCCGTCACCTTCCATCCGCTGTCGACGACGAGTAGGTGCGGCAGTGAAGCCTGAATCTCATCGACCGTCGGGCTCGTGCGGCGCGCCGCGGTCGCCCCACGCACGCGCGCGACGTCGGCCGGCGTGATGAGTGCGCCGGAATTGCCGAAGGCGTTCCGCACGTAGGACCCGATGGCGGCGACCCAGTCATCCGGGTTCTCGCCCATCGGGATCATCACCTCCGAGTAGCGCTCGCCGTTGATCGGTCCCGTCAGGCCGTGCAGCAGCACTTGAATCACGTAGTCGCGATGTCCGACGACGCGCGGTGAGCTCGCGAGCGGCGGCGCCATCGTCACGCCGGGGGCCGCACCGGCCATCGGCGTACCGCGGCCGTCGGTGCCGTGGCACGCGAAACAGACCTCGGTGTAGATCGTCTGGCCCTTCTCGAGCACGGTGGTTTCCGCGGGCGTCAGCGTGCGGCGGCCGATGGCCTCGAGTCCGCCGCGTCCGGCCGGCGGGTTGAGAATCGTCGAGCCGACGAGTTGCACGCCCTTGGCCTTGTTGCTCGTCATCGTGGTGCGGACCGTCTCGTTCGCGTTCGGCACCTTCAACGTGTTGAGCGTCATGAGCGCCTGGATCGCGACGTCGACGTCCACATCCTTCGTCATCGCCGCATAGTCGGCACCGAACGACTTGTCGCCGGCCTTGTAGAGCGTCTCGCTCACGCGGATCGCCTGCGCGCGGATCTGCGGATCCGCGTCCGTCATGAGGTCGCGCACGAGCGCCGGCGTCGCCGCGCCCAGACCTTCGAGCGTCCAGAGCGCGTGGATGCGCGCGAGCTGATTGGTCGACGAGCGCGCGAGCTGTTCGAGCGCGGGGACGACCGACATGTCCTGCCGCATGACGAGCAGCCGTTGCGCCGTATCGCGCCACCAGCCGTTCGGATGGCTCAGGTGCGCGACGAGCTGCGCCGGCGTCTCGTCGAGCATGCGCGGCTGCGTGGTGTCGCGCGGCATGCCCTCGTAGGTGAGCCGCCAGACACGCCCGTGGCGGACGACCTTGTCGAGCGCGTACTGCTCGATGCGTGCGCGCAGATACGTGCCGGGGCCGGACCACTGCGATTCCTGGATGATGCCCCGGTACATGTCCGTGATGTACATCGTCCCGTCGGGCGCGGTGGTGATATCGACGGGGCGGAAGAGCGGATCCGTCGACCGGATGAACTCGGCGAGCGGATAGACGTTGTGCAGTTCGGTCAGGCCTTCGGTCTTCACCGGGTGCAGCCGCCGCACGATGCGCGCCACGGCTTCGCCGTAGAAGTAGTCGCCGACGAGATCCTTTGGCAGCCGATCGCCGCGATAGACGTCGTTGCCCGTGCCGGCCGTCGCGCGCGCGAGCGAGCCATCCGGCATGCGCGTGACGTTCAGCCCGCCCTGCATGTCGGCGATGCGCACCGGCGCGCCCCAGGTGATTGAGAGATCCGGCTCGAACTGATCCGGATAGGTGAAGTTGCCGTAGACGACGGGGAACTGGAAGTAGCCGGGCATGCCGCTCGCGCCACCCTGGAACCAGACCTTCCCGTAGTTGTCCTGCGTCGCGCCCCACTGCGCGCCGTTCGAGCCGGTCGGCTCGCGCAGGATGCCGTGCGGCGTCCAGCGGACGCGGAACTGGTTGATCGTGCTGTACATCCAGTTGTCCATCGCCCAGAACAAGCCCGCTTCCTGGTGCTCGACGTTCGCCAGCCGGCCGAAGCCGGTCGTGAACAGTTCCTTCTTGTCGGCCGAGCCATCGCCGTCCGTGTCCGTGTACTTCCAGACTTCGTCGGCGTTGGATTCCTTGGTCAGGATGGCGTTCGGACCGAAAGGCATGACGAAGCGCGGGAAGGCGAGGTGATCGACGAACACGTGGTGCGTCTCGTAGACGCCGTCGCCGTCGCGATCCTCGTGGACCGAGATGCGGCCCACCGGCAGCATCTCGCCCTCGGCGTCGGCCGTCTGCATGTAGCCGCGCAGCTCGAGGACGAACAGGCGTCCGTTGCCGTCGAAGGCAATCTGCGCGGATTCCTCGATGTCGGGATCGGTCAGGACCGGTTCAATCTTGAAGCCCGGCTGCAGCCAGAATCGCTTCGCCTCGTCGGCGGGCGCCTGGGGCAGCACGGCGTCCTTCTTCGAGAAGTCGACACCCGCATAGGCGGGGTCGTCCATCTGCGAGCCGCCCACGTCGACACCCTGCCGTCCGCCGCGTCCGCCTCGCCCCGCGCGGCCGGCCGCCGGCGCTCCCTGCCGCGCAGGGGCCGCCGCGGCAGCGCCCTGGCCATTGGCTGGCGGCGCGGCAACCGGCGCGGTTTGCGCCAGCAGTGGAAGCCCCGTAAGCGAGACGACGGCGAGGAGGACGAGCCAGAGCTGCCGAAGGACGCGATCGATCATGACAAACCTCGGCGACACCATAGCGGCATCGGCCGACAGAGACAAGACAGCTAAGATACTCGCGCCGATGCCGAAGAAACCGACCATCGCCACCGTGGCCCGCGAGGCGGGCGTGGCGGTCAGCACGGTGTCGCGGTTTCTCAACGGCCGCTACGTCAGCCAGGAAGTGCGCGCGCGGCTGGCCGAGGTCATCGCGACGCTCGGCTACGAACGGTCGTGGACGGCGCGCAACCTCAGCCTCGGCCGTCGTGGATCGATCGGGGTCGTCGTCGATTCGAGCGAGGATCCGTGGTTCGTCCACGTGCTCGCCGGCATCGAAGAAGAGCTTCTCACGCGCGACGCCAGCCTGATGCTCTCGAGTCTCGAACTGCGCGGCCAGTACGATCCGGCGCGCGTGTTCGAGTGGATCCGCGGCCATCGCGTCGACGGGCTCATCGTCGTCAAGTCGCAGCGGCGCGAACGGTCGCTCTTGCGCGCGGCCGTCGATGCGGGGCTGCCGACGATTGCCGTCGCGCCCGACGAGGCGCTGACGCACGTGCCCGTGCTGCGGTGCCGCAACTACGAGGCGGGCCGCGACGTCGGCCGGTATCTCGCGGGCCTCGGACATCGTCACGTCGCGTTCGTCGGCGGCCCCGCGCATTCGATCGATTCGAAGCACCGCGGCCGCGGGTTGGCCGATGGGCTGGCGGTCGAGGGGTTGCGCCTCGCGCCGCAGGCGACGTTCGCGTGCCGGAGCTGGGAGGCCGAAGCCGGCAGCGATCTGGCGCGCGAGTTCCTCGACCGTCCGCTGGAGGTCACGGCCGTCGTCCTGGCGAACGACGCGCTGGCGTTCGGCTTCATGCGCGTCGCGCATCAGCATGGCGTCCGGATCCCGGCGGATCTGTCGATCGTTGGCTTCGACGGGCTGCCCGAAGGCGAGCTCGTCTGGCCGGCGCTCACGTCGATGGGGCAGCCGCTGCGCGAAATTGGCCGCGTCGCGTCGGCGCGGCTGTTCGAAGCGATGGCGAGCCCCGGACGACTCGAAAAAGTCGAACTGCCGATGCAGCTCGTCGTGCGCGAGAGCGCCGGGCCCCCGTCAAACGAGACGCCGAGACGGCACCTCCGGGTCGTGTAGAGGGCCGATAAATTTCGAACTTCGAACTTTGAACTTTGAAATACGAATCGGACTCCGGAGCCACCGAGCGTCATTCCACGTTCGAAGTTCCACGTTCGACGTTTTCGCGTCGGCCCGGCACATATGTTGCTTTCCCACCAAGCCGGCGCGAGGCCGTACCGGCTTCGAGTGCAAACCGCTGAGTCTTTGACGCGATCCGCGCAAGGCCGCCGGCTCCGATTGCGTGCTCACACGCAGTTTTTGCACGCCGCCTCCGTAAATCTTTCGCTGACGCGCAGGTGGTAATTAATGAAGGCTTTTCGTGCGCGCCAACGCGCCTGGGCTGGACTGGCGGTGCTCGCTGGTGCGACGGTGTTGTGGACGTCGGCGCCTCGCGTCGACGCCAAATCACCCGACTCGGCGCCGGCGCTTGCGCTCACAGGCAACGTGCACAATGTGTCGACGGTCGCTCAACTGCAGTCGGCGGTCTCCTCGATCCACTCGGGCGACACCATCGTCATCGCCAAGGGTACCTACAACCTGACGAGCACGCTGTGGATCAACGGCACGTTCTCGAACGTGACGGTGCGCGGCGCGACGAACAATCGCGACGACGTCGTGCTCGTGGGCAAAGGGATGGGCGTGGCCAGCGATACGGTGCCGTTCGGGATCTGGAGCGGGGGCAACGTCACGAACCTGACGATTGCCGACCTCACGATTCGCGACGTCTATCAGCATCCGATCATGCTGAACGCGGGGACGCAGTCGCCGCACATCTATAACGTCCACCTGATCAACGCTGGCGAGCAGTTCATCAAGTCGAATCCCGACAACAGCGGGGCGGGTGTGAACAACGGCCTCGTCGAGTACTCGGTGTTCGAGTACACGAACACGGCCCCGTCCGACTACACGAACGGTGTGGACGTGCACACGGGCGCCAACTGGATCATCCGGAACAATCTGTTCCGCCGCATCCGCGCTCCGCAGGGCCAGCTCGCCGGACCGGCCATCCTCATGTGGAATCACTCGAGCGGATCGATCGCCGACGGCAACACGTTCATCGATTGCCAGCGTGAGATCAGCTTCGGACTTCAAGACGTATCGGGCACCGATCATTCCGGCGGCATCATCCGTAACAACTTCATTTATCGGAGCCAGGGCGCCGGCGGTGACGTCGCCATTGCCGCATTCGATTCGCCCGGCACGAAGATCGTCCACAACACGATCTTCCTGAACGGGCAATACCCGAACGCGATCGAGGTGCGGTTCCCGAACACGACCGGCGTCACGATCATCAACAATCTCGCCGATCGCGCCGCGCAGCTTCGCGATGGCGCGACCGCCGCGCAGTCGGGCAACGTCTGGACCGCATCGTCGAGCTGGTTCGTGAATCCGGCGGCGGGAGACCTGCACTTGAAGTCCACGGCCACGTCGGCCATCGACCGCGGTGTCGCCAACAGTGATGCGCCATTCGATTGGGATGGCGGGACGCGTCCGGTCGGCGGCAATCCCGATGTCGGCGCCGACGAATACGCGGGGAACAGCGCGCCGGCGGCCGATACGACCGCGCCGTCGGTCTCGGTGACCTCGCCGAAGGCGAGCGCCGTCGTCTCGGGCACCGTGGCGCTCGGCGCGTCGGCCTCGGACAACGTCGGTGTCGCGAGCGTCTGGTTCACGGTCGACAACGCGACGGTCGGCGGCGAGGACCCGTCGGCGCCGTACGGCATTACCTGGACGTCGACGAGTGTGGCCAATGGGTCGCACGTCATCCGCGCACTCGCACGCGACGCCGCGGGTAACGCGCGGACGTCGTCGCCCGTGACGGTGACCGTGCAAAACGGCGGGGCGACGCCGCCACCCTCGACGCCTTCGTCGCCGGTCACGTGCACGACGGCGAAGCCGGTATCGAACTGGGTCTGTGTTAATGGCGGCTGGCTGCCGCCCGATCACCCGCTGGCCATTGCGGCGGGCCTTGGCAGTCCGCCGACCACGCCGCCCCCGTCGACGCCGCCTCCCTCCACTCCCCCTCCCTCAACGCCACCGCCTACGACGTCCTGCACCACCGCCAAGCCGGTGTCGAACTGGATTTGCGTGAACGGCGGCTGGCTGCCGCCCGATCATCCATTGGCGATTGCCGCCATGGCTGGTGGAGGCAGCAGCGGCGGTTCGACGACCCCACCGCCGCCATCCACGCCGCCGCCGAGCCAACCCTCGACGAGCGGCCTTCCGGCGTGTGCCGCGGGACTGCAGCCCGCATCGCCGGTGCGTGGATGGGTGCGCGTGGGCAGCGGTTGGGTCCCGCCCGATCATCCGCTCGCGGCGCAGGCGACCTGCCAATCTCGATAGTCTCAACAGGCGTTTCGCACGCTGACGGCTGAACCGCGCGTCGTCACGTCCAATTGAGGACGCGGCGGACCATGCGCGCGCGTCCGGTTTCATTGACGCTTCTGCGATCGCAATGATATAAGCCGCGTGGAAGCGGTTCCATATCGAGCGCGCGCTGATGGTCGTGCGGCTCCCGTCCGGTCCCCAGGGAGAGGTTCCCACCATGTCGAATCGAACTCGTCGCCGGTTCCAGTGTGCTGCGGTCGTCGCGGCCGGACTGGTCGCGACCGCCGGACTCTCGCTGTTCGCGCAGACGGCCGGCAACAGCAACGAAGGCGCGGATTTTTCGCCGAAGACGCCCATCCAGGCCGAGACGCCCGAGCAGGAGGCGAAGAGCTTCGTCCTGCCGCCCGGCTATCGCATGGAGCTCGTGCTGTCCGATCCCGACATCGTCGCGCCGGCCGTCATCGAGTTCGACGGCGACGGCCGCATGTACGTGGCGGAGTTCCGCAGCTATATGCCTGACGTTGAAGGCACCGACCAGCGCGCGCCCGTCAATCGCATCACGCGCTGGGAAGACACCAACGGCGACGGCACGTACGACACGCACACGGTCTTCGTGGATCATCTCGTCCTGCCGCGCATGATCCTGCCGCTCGATCACGACAGCATCCTGACGAACGAAACGGACTCGGATGACGTCGTCAAGTGGACGGACACCAACGGCGACGGTGTGGCCGACAAGCGCGAGGTGTTCTTCAGCGGCGTCGGCCTCAACCGTGACGGCAACCTCGAGCACGAGCAGAGCGGCTTCGTCTGGGGCCTGGACAACTGGATCTACAGCACCTACAACGCGTTCCGCTTCCGCTGGACGCCGCACGGCATCCTGCGCGAGCCGACCGGATCGAATGGCGGTCAGTGGGGCCTGTCGATGGACGACGACGGGAAGATGTGGTTCGTGTGCGCGGGCTGCGAGCGCGGACCGCTGAACTTCCAGGTGCCCATCGAGTACGGCGCGTTCCGCATCAGTCCGCATCCGGCTACGGCCAACGGCCCGGCGAATACCTTCGATGAATACGAACCGGGCTTCGACGTGGTTTGGCCGATCGAGGGTCTCGGCGACATGCAGGGCGGCATGGGCCGCGTGCGCATGCCGCTCGGCGTGCTGAATCACGCCACGGCGACGGCTGGTCCCGACATCGTGCGCGGTGATCGCGTGCCGGACGATCTGAAGGGCGACCTCCTGTTCGTCGAGCCGGTCGGCCGTCTCATCCGGCGCGCCAAGATCGTCAAGGTCGACACCGTGATCCTCACGACCAAGGACGGCAAGACGGTGCGGGGTGGACTCGTCGGCGAATCGCCCGTGTCGATCGAGCTTCAGCCGTGGGACGCGGAGGGGACGGTGACGATCCGCAAGGATGACATCGCGACCCGATCGACCGAGCCGACCGGTCTCACGCAACTGCGCAACGCCTATCCGGGATCGGAGTTCATCCTCAGCCGCGACCCGCTGTTCCGCCCGGTCAATTTGCGGACAGCGCCGGACGGCACCGTCTACATCGCGGACATGTACCGCGGCATCATTCAGGAAGCGCAGTGGACCGGACCGGGTTCGTACCTGCGCCACAAGATCCTCCAATATCAATTGGACAAGCTCGTCGGCCACGGCCGCATCTGGCGGCTGCGCTTCGACGGCACGGCCGCCGTGCCCGAGACGCCGAACGGCCCGGCCGCGCGCGCGCTGCCTGTTGTGCCGGCCGAACCGGCGATTCCGCTCGACTTCACCAAGCCACGCATG
>CALFMR010000522.1 GCA_937880585.1 uncultured Acidobacteriota bacterium | reverse complement strand
TAGAGCGTGGGGGGGCCGAGGATGAAAAGCGCCCCGGGATCCGCGCCGCCGAACAGCAGTTGGATCGGCCGCTCCGGCACGGCGATCTGTCCGATGACTTTGCCGCTCGGGTCGTAGACGAAGATCTGCCCGTTCGCGACGTAGACGTTCCCCGCGCGATCGACCGCGACGCTTTCGCCGCCGCGTTCGGCAAACGGATGGAGATCGCCGAGCGTGCCGTCGGGCCGCACCGTCGCGCGATAGGTGCGATCCTCCGAGTCGCTCGCGACGTACACGGTCTGGCCGGGCTTCGCCGTCAGGAACCCGTACGCGTCGAGGTTGTTCGACCAGCGCCAGCCCGTTGGATCCATCCCGGGGTAGGAGTCGTCAGGGCCCTGGCGGAAGACGCGTCCTGCCGGCAGGAACACGCTGCCGTCGGGCGACACGTACTCCTTCGCCTTCGGTGACGACACGTCCTTCGCGAACATCTCGGCGAGCGTCGTGTACTCGTATGTCTTCAGGTCGAGCTGGTTGGCGAACTCGCCGTTGTCCCAGACGTTGACCGGCAGCACGGCCGCGGCGTCCTGGTGCGGCGCCGTCGCCTGCGGCTGCAGCACGGTGATCTGGTCGGCCGGTGCGCCAGGATGGAACACGTACACCGTGCCCTCCGGCCCGTCCGACGACTGCACGAGCAGATCGCCGGACTTCGTGGCGGCGAGGTTTACCGGATCGAGCGGGTCGTGGCGCACGATGTTCAGCCCCTCGGCCTTGGACCACGAGAAGATCCGCTGCTGGTGGTGATCGACGAAGTACAGCGTGCCCGCGGCATCGACGGCGGCGCCGGAGATCGTGGAGAACCCTTCCTCCAACTTCTGCACGCTCGCGCCGGGTGCGAGCACGGCCGACGCGTCGCCGGCGACGGGCGTGGCCGGCTCGGCGGGAATGTCGATCACGGCGAACTCGTGCTCGCGCACCTCGAGATGGTGCGTCATGTCCTGGATCGCGTTCTCGTAGGGAAACTTGCTCACGCGGAGGAACGTGCCGCAGCCGTTCTCGTCGCACGTGCCGTAGCCGCTCTCGGCGTTCACGTGCACGTTGCGGAAATGGATGTCCGACGAGTTGTAAATGCGCACGGCTGCGGGGAAGGGCGCGTGGCTTCGCGTGACGCGATAGCCGTGGTAGTTCGCGATCGTGATGTGCTTCGACCACGCGATCTCGAGCGAGACCGACTCCGGGCTCGTCGCGGCTTCCTCCTCGGTCTGCGGTGCGTTGATGTCCCAGTTCTCGACGTGATCGAACTTGATCTCGTTGAAGAGATGATGTTCGTTCGACAGCTCGTACACGTGCCCCGGCGTCGTCGTATCCGAGACGTAGAAGCCCCCCTGCCCGTTCGTGCCCGGCGACCAGACGTTGGCGAACGTACCGCCGCCGCCGTGCGTGATCCAGATGCTCGGATACTGCGCCCCCCATCGTCCACCCTGTCCGCCGCCGCCGGCACCGGCGCCACGAGCCGGAGGATAGAGTGCCGCGCGCACGGCCGGCGGGATGTTCGTGCCGCCGCCGCCCATGATTTGCAGATCGTCCATCAGCGACGACTCGCCGGACATCCAGAGGATGCATAGCGCGCGCTGGTTGACGCCGCCCGTGTAGATGCCGAGGCCGCTGACGATGTTCGTGCCGCCGCGCGGCGTTTCGACGACGGGTTTCGGCGTGCCGACGCCCTGGAAGCCCGGCGTGTTGTCGGGCAGATCGAACTGCGTCGTTCCCGGGTGCAGCGCGATGATCACGGTGTCCGGCTTCAGCGTGATGGTGTCGCGCACGACGTACAAGCCGCTCGGGAAGTACAGGACGCGATGTGACGCGACCGCCTGCTTGATCGCGGCCGTGTCGTCGGTCTGCCCGTCACCCTTCACGCCGAGCGTGTGGACGTTGACCCATTCGGTCGTCGGCGGCAGCGCGCGAATCGCCGCGGGCAGCGGCGCTGGCGCGGCGTTCAACCGCTCCGCTTGATAGGTCGTGTCGAAATGTCCCGTCATCCCGAGGCCGGGAATGAAGAGCCCGTAGTTGAACGCCGACACGCGATAAATCGGTCCGGGCGCCGACTGTTTCTTGCCGCTCTCCCTGAACGCAGCGAACACCGGCACGTCGTCGCACACCGCGTTCTCGACGCCGATTTCCGTCTGCGGGTTGTGCTCGTCGCTGATGACGATTCCGGCGTGCGACACGTGCTCGAAGCGGCTGTCCTTCACCCACAGCTCGTCGAAGTAATGCGGGTCGATGTCGACGCCGACCGGCACGTTGCGGAGCGTGTCGCGGATGAGCGTGAGTTGCGCGAGATGTTCGCGGATCGCTGCGTCACGCTGGCCTTCGATGACCGAGTCGATGAGCGTGAACTGCCAGTAGGGCGACGTGTTGTCGGTGATGATCCCGTAGCGGCCGCCCTCGATGTGCAGGTCCTCGGCTTCGTTGCCGACCTCGGTCAGCGCCGCGAGTCCGGAGCCGACGTGAAAGTCCATGTGCGTGAGGAACGCGTGCTGCGCGGCGTGGAAGCGGATCGCGATCGCCGCGGGGTTGCCGTCGCCGATCTCGAAGTCGATGTTGCTCATCGCCGGATAGAACGTGCCGGGATTCGCGTCCGGGATGTTCGGGTTCGGCGGCACCGTGCCCGGTGGAGGAAACGGCACGCGGAACGGAGCGCCGCCGCCGGCCCGTCCACCCCGGCCACCGCGACCTGCTGGTCCGGCACCACCGGCTCGCGCGGGACCGCCGCGTCCCGCGCCGATCGCCGGTCCGCCCCGGCCGGCCCCGGGCGGCGCCGCGCCCGTGAACATCACCATCAGGCCGATGCCTTCCTGATAGCCGGGCGTGTTCGGCGGCAGGAAGAAGACCGGCCGGGTCGCGCCGTAGCCGATGATGCGAACGCCGCGCCACAGGTACAGCGTGCGTGTGATGCGATAGCGTCCCGACGGCACGAAGACGATGTTCGCTGCAGTCGTGGCCGCCTTGTCGAGCGCCGCCTGGATGGCTGCGCTCGCGTCCGCCGTGCCGTCGTTCTTTACGCCGAAGTCCTCGGCGGTCAGATAGACGGCGCCGGGATCGTCGGGGCGCGTCGTGTACGCGGACGCGGCCATGACCGGCGACGCGACGCCGATCGCGGCAACGAGGACGGCTGACAGCAGCAGACGACGAGGCATCATCGGGCTTCTCCGAAACTGGGAATGCGGGCGGCGGTGCGAGCGCCAGACCGCGAGCGCGCGCATTCTATCGCGCGCGACGCGACGTACGCGTCTTCGCGTCAGTCGACGACGTCGTGCAGCGGCGAGCAGCAGGGCGTCTCGACGGGCTTGCGGATCATGAACTCGACGCGCGTCAAGTCGGGATCGTACAAGTCCATCAGCCAGCGGCCGTCGCGTCCGATCTTCGGCTGCGCCTGGCCGCGATAGCCGCGCGCGAGGACAGCGCGCGCCACGGCCTGCTGATCGAGCGTGCCGAACGCGAGATGATTCCAGATCCCGAGCGTGCGCGGCGACGGCGTGCCGGTGTCGACCATGTATTCCAGCCACTCCGTGCCGTCGGGCACGAGCATCGAAATCCAGCGGAAGTCGTTGTCCGTGTTGCCGCCCTTCCACATCAGCCGGAAGCCGAGAATGTCCTGGTAGAACGTATCCATGCGCGCGGCATCGTGAATGCGATAGCCGACGTGCAGCGCTTCCTTCGACAGGCGGCGATCGGATAGGAACCGCCCCGTATTGCGCGTATGGAGCGAGCCGGGCATGTATTGGATGAACTGGACGTCGTTGCCCTCCGGATCCTTCACGATCAGGCTGAGATTGCCCTGCGGATCGGGCGTGACCGCATCGGGCACCGCGACGCCGCGGCTCGCCAAATACGTTCGGAGCGCGCGGGCGTCGTCGGTCTCGTAGCCGACGTAGAGCAGCCGGCTTTCGTCGCCCGACAGGCCCGGCGCGAGATAGACGTACTGGCGATCGTTGATCTTGAACGTGGTGAGGTCCGGGCCGCCGACGGGACTCTTGATCGTGAATGCCTCGTCGAGACCCAGGATGCCGGAGTAGAACGCGCGCGCCGCGGTGAGATCGCTCACCTTGACCGCGAAGCCAGCGACGCCGGTGATCTTCGGGCGGACTGGCGTGGTTTGCGCCGTCGTCCGTACGGATTCGGACGCGGCTATGGCCGTGCACACCAAAACGACAGCGAGCGCCAGGCGGCGCGGCCGTCCGGAACGTGTGAGCATGGCGCAGCCTACTCCGGGACCGAACGGGTCGGCAAGCGATGCCGGCCGTCCGGCCCACCGAGCTCGGCGGAGACCTGGAGACGCGTCGTTACGAACCCGCGCGCGGCTGTTGTCAACGCCGCGCGCGATCCGATAGTGTCTGGTCGCCCCCCTTGACCGTCCCGCGTGCGTGAAGGCCGCCAGGCCGCGCATCCCGCGGAGACGATCCCCGCGGCGACGACACATGCGCGACATCATCCCTCCCCGGCGTGTTTCGACGGTCCATGTCGAACGGATCGGCGACGAGCTCTGCATCTACGACTGGAGGCGGCACGAGGCGCACGTCCTCAGCCGGACGGCAGCCTTCGTCTGGGAACACTGCGACGGCGTCACGACGCCGGCGCAGATCGGTGCAGCGCTCGCCAGGGAACTGAACGTCGCGGCGACTGACGTCGACACCGTCGTCGCCGTGGCGGAGCGGCAGCTCGAGGCCGCGCACTTACTCGAAGCGACGCGCGCGGGGGCTCGTCCCGAACGCGCGCATCTGACGCGTCGCACGCTGCTTCAGCGCGGCGTCGCCGTCGCGCTCCTGCCGATCGTGGAATCAATCGCGGTGCCTTCACCGGCGGCCGCGCAGTCCGTCGCGGGTGGTAACGGGGGCGCTGGCGGTGACGGCGGTAATGGTGGCGCGGCCGGCACGGGTGGCGACGGCGGCAACGCTGGCACGGGCGGCACGGGCGGGAATGGCGGGCACGGGGGTGTAGGTGCTGGTGGCAGCGGCGGGGGCGGCGGGGGCGGCGGCGCCGCGGGTGGTACGGGAGGCACTGGTGGCGCGGGGGG
>CALFMR010000521.1 GCA_937880585.1 uncultured Acidobacteriota bacterium | reverse complement strand
GCGTCGTCTTCGCGAGAGACCGGGCACGCTTCGGCGTGCCCGTTTTTTTGTCGTCAGTTCCCTGGGCCTGAAGGCCCAGGGCTCCACTCCACAAGCGAACCGCCGCGGAGCCCCGGGCGTCTTGCTGTGGAGCCCCGGGCCTTCAGGCCCGGGGGGAACCCGGAACCTGTCCTCTATCGCAACTCGTACAGCACCGCCGGCGAGCCCTGCCACTGCAGTCGCACGACGCGGTGAAAATGTGGCGACGACTCGACCGCGCCGAGGATCTCATCGCAGTCCGCCTGACGTCGATAGAGCGCGCACGTGAACGTGACGTGCGTCACCCCGGCCTGTTTCAGCGCCGCGACCGAGGATGGGGACGGCACGTCCTCGATGCGGGCGACGAATGCGTCGTAGTCCCGCGGAAAGAACCCGCTGTAGCCGTTGACCATGTTCGCCCAGTGCGAGAGCGAGAAGTACATGAACGGCACGCCCTCGGTCGAGGCGTTGCTGTCGCGGCGAATCGGGAATTCGGCCAGCACGACCTTCGGCGACCGCGGCAGAAACGTGTAGGTCGCCGGCGGCGCGGGCCACACCGGCTGCAGGCCGAGACGCGGCCAGACGTCGACGACGATGAGCGCGGAGAGACCGATCAGGAGAAGTTGTCGCTGCCGTGGCGACCGGCAGAGCGCGAGCAAACGTCGTGCACCGAAGCCGGCGAAGAGCGCCAGCGTCAGGCCCACGATGATGCTGAAGCGCGCTGCCACGCGCATGCCGCGAATGGGCGGCAAGGTGTCGTACAGCAGCGGATAAATCGATCCGTGCATGCCGAGTGACGCGTCCCAGGCGAACGCCAGCCCCGCGCCGTAGACGAGCGACAGCGGACCGAGCGGCGGCGCGAGCCCCGCGGCGGCCAGTCCAAGCGTCATCACGCCGGGGAAGAGCGCGCGTTCCTGGTGATGGCTGCGCAGGACGTCGCCGTAAAGCCCGCTGCGGCCGTGCGCGTGAAAATAGTCGGCCGGCATCGCGCTGTAGAATTCGACTTCTATCGGATCGCGATTGCCCTTCGCAGCCTGGGCGGCGTCGTACACGTGCGCCAGCGGGAGGGAGCAGGCCGCAGCGAGCACGCCCGCCACGAGGGCGCCGGGCACGAGACGTCGGACGCGCGTCTTCCGCACGATGAGCAGCACGGCGGCGACGGGCACGATGTACAGGAGAAAGAACACGGCGTAGTACATCGACGAATAGAGCTGCGCGACGACCGCCGCAGCGGCCGCGACGGCATCGCGTATGCGTGCGCGCTCGACGAAGCGGTGCAGCGCGAGGAGCGCGAGCGGCATCCACATCGTCATCTGCAGTTCGAGATGGCTGTAGTGCTCGAACCGGTAGGGATAGACCGTGAAGATGAGCGCCGACACGAACGCGGCGGCAGGGGACTGCGTCAACCGCGCGGCGAGCAGGTACATCGCGAGGCCGGACAGCACGAACGCCGCCATGAACAACAGGTTATAGGTGACGACGGGATCGAGTCCGACGGCAAGGAGCGGCGAGGCGGCCACCGCCGGCAGCAGCATCGAATCCGAATAGGTGAACGTCAGCGGATGCGGATAGAAGATGTTGGCGTCGAAGAGCGAACGCGGGTCGCCGTGCATCTGGTGGAACACCCAGCCGATGCGCCACATCGAGAACAGCGGATCGCCGAGGTCGGGCACCGAGTGCATGTGCGCGAGCTGCTCGTGGAGCACGAGCGCGCACGCCGCCGTGAGGCCGCATGCGGCCCAGAGCACGTGACGCGCGCGAGCCGATGAACCGGTCGTTGATGTGGGCCACGCGGTAGGGCGGTATATGCGCAGCCACAGCGCGCGCCAGCGGTCCGTTGGAACGCCGAACGCAGAGGCCCTTGCGACCACGAGAAAACGGACGACAGCGAGGACGAGAAGCGCCGCGAGCATGCGGCCCGGGCTGTGGGCGGAGATCCGAAGGCCGGCGATGGAGAGTCTCAATCCGCCGCTGAATTCGATGCCGATCGTGAGGAGGACGAGCGCCGCGATGCTCAGATCGATCGCGAACGCGAGCCGGCGCGTCCGCGAGCCAAACCTGGTGTCTGGAAGCACGCGTCATCTTATCGTCGTCGACGGGGCCTCCGTCCCGCTCGCGAGTCATCTTCTTTGCAGTGCGCGGGGCCGCGCGCATTCCCGCCTGGGTGCGAATTACTCGGTGGGGCGTTGGCGGGCCTGCCGGCGGTGATATAGAAGTACAGCGGGCGGTCCAAGAGATCTGGCGTAGTCCTTGCGTTCCTGCGCCCGCGTCGGTGCGCGTCTCGCCGCGCCGGTTCCAACACGCGCTCATTCACGGCATGCCATCGACGATGAGTCCCGACAGTCGCGTGCGTCGCACGGTCCGCCACGCTGCCGCCCTCCTGTCGCTCGCGGCCGTCATCGTGAGCGTCGTTGTCGGCGTCACCGGCGGTATTCGCCTGACCATCGCCGGTCATCTGGTGCGATCGACCGAACCGTTCCGTCCGCTGGTCGTTGCCGTCGTGGCGTTCGCAACGTATCTGTCGGCCGGTGGTCGTCTGGCCGGTGTCCTTTCCTGGGGCCGCCGACTCGTGAAGGCCGACCACCGTCTATTCGCCGGCATGCTTGCGATCGTCGTACTGGCGGTTGGCGTGAGCTACAGCCCCACGGCCGTCGGCGGCGCCGACGCCTACGGTTATGTGAGCGAAGCCGATCTCTGGATGCACGGCTGGCCGATGATCGATCAGCCCTGGATTCGCGACGTTCCGTGGCCGCGCAGCGGCTGGACGTTCAGTCCGCTCGGGTACCGGCCGCGTGACCTCGACGGCGGCAGCACGGTCCTCGTCCCCGTCTACGCACCCGGACTGTCGCTGCTCATGGCGGTGGGCAAGTGGATCGGCGGGCAGGAAGGCGTGTTCTGGATCGTGCCGATCGGCGGCGCGCTGCTCGTGCTCGCGACCTACGGTCTCGGACGCCGGCTGTCGTCGAGTGCGGCGGGACTCGCCGGTGCGTGGCTCGTCGCGACGAGCCCCGCGGTGCTCTTCATGTTGACGTCGTCGATGAACGACCTGCCGGTCGCCGCCGCGTGGGCGTGGGCGTTCTACTTCCTGCTGGGAAGCGGCGCCGCCAGTGCCGCGGCAGCCGGACTCGCCGCGGGGTTGGCCATCCTCATCCGGCCGAACCTCGTCCCTCTCGCGGCGATCATGGGGCTGTGGTATCTCGTTCGACTCTGGCGCGACGGGGCGGGCGCGCGGGGGCGCGTGATCGGCCGCGGCGTGCTGTTCTCGGCGGGCGTCGCCGCCGGCGCGGGCGCGATTGCCGTCATCAACCAGCACCTGTACGGGTCGCCCTTCATCTCCGGTTACGCCAACGTCGGCGGCATGTTCGCGGCCGATCACTTCTGGCCGAACGCGAGAAACTACGCAACCTGGTTCATACGCTGGCAGACGCCGGTCGCGCTGCTCGGCTGGGCCGCGCTCTTCGTGCCGCTGCGACCGCTCTGGCCAGCCGCGCGTGACCGCACCGCGTTCATCATCATCGGCCTGTTCGTCGTCGCGCTCTGGCTCATGTATCTGTTCTATCTCGTCTTCGATCAGTGGTGGTATCTGCGATTCGTGCTGGCGAGTTGGCCGTTCCTGCTCGTCGGCGTCGGCGCCGCCGCTGCGTGGGCGTACCGAGCCGCCGCTCCGCCCGCGCGCGTGGTCGTCGTCGCCGGGCTCATCGCTCTCGGCGTACTCGGCGTGGTTGCCGTCAAGCGTTTCGGCGTGTTCGACGTGTGGCGCAGCGAGCGCCGCTATCCGTCGGCCGCGCGCCAGGTCCGCATGCGCACACCGCCGAACAGCCTCTTTCTGTCGATGTTGCACAGCGGCAGCATGCGCTACTACGGCGGGCGCATGACGATGCGGTACGACACGTTGCCGGAGTATTGGCTCGATCGGGCGACGGCGTGGCTCACCGATCACGGCGTGCATCCGTACCTGCTCATCGATCAAACCGAACTGCCAGCGGTGCGTAAACGCTTCGCCTGGGAACGAACGGCCGCCGTGCTCGATCGCCCACCCGCGTTCACGTATCAGGGACCGCAGCAGGTCTTGCTCTACGACTTGGCGTCCGCAGACGCGCCGACGCCGCTTCACGGTTCGCCGATTTACCGCGAGACATTCGAGCACCTGCGCAGCGTTCCTCCGGCCCCGGCGCCCGTTATCATGTGGGCGCCCGTGACGAGCTCCGCCGCCCCCATCCCGTCCGGCCGCCAGCGGCCGCAGGATTCCAGCCGATGAAGCTGTCGATCGTCATGCCCGCGTTCAACGAGAAGGCCACGATC
>CALFMR010000520.1 GCA_937880585.1 uncultured Acidobacteriota bacterium | reverse complement strand
GCCGCGGCGGTGGACCCGGACGCGGCTTCTTCGGTCGCGGGCGCGGACGAGGCGGAGACCCCGGCGCGCAGATCTACAACGAACAATGTCTCGGCTGCCACGGTAATTCCCTCAGCGGCGGCCGCGCACCCTCCCTGCTCGACGACGTCTGGAACATTCCCAACACTGACGAGAGCCTGAAGAACACGATTCTCCAGGGTGTCTCAGGCACCGAGATGGAAGGCTTCGAGGGCGTGCTCACGAGCGAGCAGGTCGACTCGGTCATCGCCTACATCCGCACGCGCGCGAAGCAGGCCTCGACCGTGGCCGCGCGCGCGCCGAGTCCCGCGAACAAGGTCATTCAGAGCGAACACGGCGCGTTCAAGATCGAAGTCGTGGCCGACGGGCTCGATACGCCGTGGGGCGTCGCCGAGTTGCCCGACGGTCGCTTCCTGGTCACCGAGCGAGGCGGCACGCTGCGCGTCGTCGATCACGGCAAGCTTTTGCCGCCGGTCGAGGGCACGCCGAAGGTGTGGGTGAAGCAGGACGGCGGACTGTTCGACGTCGAGCTCCATCCGCACTACAGCGATCCGGGCAACGGCTGGATCTACCTGTCCTACTCGCAGCCGGGACCGAACGATTCGTCGATGACGACGATCGTCCGCGGCCATCTTCGCGACAACAAGTGGGTCGACCAGCAGTACCTGTACAACCCGCCGGCGGCGATGTACACGACGAGTAACATCCATTACGGATCGCGCTTCACGTTCGATCGTCAAGGACATCTCTTCTACTCGATCGGCGAGCGCGGCGACCAGAACAACGCGCAGGACCTTACCAACCCGAAGGGCAAGGTACATCGCGTCAACGACGACGGGACGATTCCGAAGGACAACCCGTTCGTGGGCCAGGCGGGCGTCGACGAGTCGATCTGGACCTACGGTCATCGCAACCCGCAGGGGTTCTCGTGGGATCCGGTGACGGGCGAGCTCTGGGAAGCCGAGCACGGCCCGACCGGTGGCGACGAGATCAACATCATCAAGAAGGGCCACGACTACGGCTGGCCGCTCGTCCAGTACGGCACGCGCCAGGTCGGCACCGAAACGGGCGGACCGGCGTGGTCGGGCAAGTACGACAACCCGGTGATGTTCTGGACGCCGACGATCGCGCCGAGCGGCATCGCGTTCTATACGGGCAACAAGTTCCCGGCCTGGAAGAACAACCTGCTCGTGACCGGTCTCGGCGGCGAGGCGTTCCGCCGGCTGGAGATCAAGAAGGACAAGGTCGCGCACGAGGAGATTCTCTTCTCGGGCTTCGGCCGCGTTCGTGACGTGATCATCGGTCACGACGGGTATCCGTACATCCTGATCCAGGTGCCGGGTATCGCGCTGTCGGATCCGAACCCCGGCATGCTCGTCCGTCTCGTGCCCGTGTCGAAGTAGGACCGGACGCCTGATGGAAGGATGCCGGACATGGCGTCGTCTGGACTCGCAACGCTCGCGGCGGACACCTCGACGGTGACGCCGCGGGCGGGCGCCGACTATGAGGCGGCGCGCGAGGGAACCATTGTCCGTCTCACGGACGCACGGGCGCGGACGGTCGTGTCGATCGTGACCGACGTCGGCAACGTCGCGTTCGAGATGACGGTCAAAGGGCAGAACGTTCTGTATTTCCCCTCGGCTTCGGTCGACACGTTCCGCTCGCGGGGCGGTGGGCTCAGCGGGATCCCGTTCGTCGGGCCCTGGGCCAACCGACTCGACGAGCCGGCGTTCTACGCCAACGGACAGCGATACGCGCTGGATCCGGATCTCGGCAACCTGCGCGGCAGTGCGAATCCCATTCACGGATTTCTGTCGGGCGCGCGCGCGTGGCAGGTCGTCGAGGTTCGGTCGGACGCCCACTCGGCCTGGGTGACGAGCCGGCTCGACGTCTACCGGCAGCCGCGCTGGATGGCGCAGTGGCCGTTCGCGCACGTCGTCGAGATCACGTACCGGTTGCGCGAGGGCGTGCTCGAGGTCGAGACGCGGATCGAGAATCTCGCCGACGAGCCGATGCCCGTGGCGATTGGCTTCCATCCGTATTTTCAGCTCACCGATTCGACGCGCGCGGACTGGACGGCGTCGATCGGCGCGCGGGCGCACTATCGACTGACGCCGGCGAAGATTCCGACGGGCGAGACCGAGCCCGTGAGCGCGGTCTTCGCCGACCCGCGGGCCGTGCCGCTCGCGCATGCGGATCTCGACGACGTGTTCGGCGATCTCGTGCGTGACGACAAAGGCCGCGCCGTGATGACGGTGACGGGACGACGGCAGTCACTCGACGTGATCGTCGGGCCGAACTACAAGGCGGTCGTCGTCTGGGCGCCGCAACACGTCGGCGGCGACGGGCCGGGATCGGCGCTGCCGCCAAACTTCATTTGCTTCGAGCCCATGGCAGCGATTACCGATGCGTTGAACCTCGCGCACAAAGGACTCTACGCGGAGCTGCAGTCCGTACCGGCGCGCGGGACCTGGACGGAGAGTTTCTGGGTCCGGCCGCGCGGGTTCTGACGCGTCCGCGGTTCGTTTCGATTCGGAAGGGATTTCGACATGCGTGTAACGATGGCCGCTCTCCTCGCTCTGGCGCTCGGCGCCGTCGCACCGATGGTGCGCGCGCAGGCGCCAGACAAGCCCCTGGACGTCTACGTGATCGACACCGAGGGCGGCAAGTCCGCGCTCTACGTCACGCCGACGGGGCAGTCGCTGCTGCTCGACGCGGGCAATCCCGGCGGCCGTGACACGGACCGCATCATGGAGGCGATCCACGCGGCCGGGATCACTCAGCTCGACTATCTGCTGCTGACGCACTATCACGTCGATCACGTGGGCGGCGTCGAGGCGCTGGCGCAGCGGATTCCCATCAAGAACTTCGTGGATCACGGACCGACCGTCGAGCCGCGCGAGCAGGTGCAGGGCTTTCAGCAGTTGTGGGCCAGCCTCTACGCGAAGGGCCACCACATCGTCGTCAAGCCGGGCGATCGGTTGCCGATTACTTGCGTCGACGGGCGCATCGTGACGTCGGCCGGACAGGTCATCAAGACGCCGCTGCCCGGCGGCGGCCAGCCGAATCCCGAGTGCGCGAGCTTCACGCCAAAGGACATCACGAACGATCCGGAAAACGCGCAGTCGGTCGGCAGTGTCGTCATGCTCGGCAACTTCAAGCTCATCGACCTTGGTGACCTGCTCTGGAACAAGGAGCAGGAGTTGATGTGCCCGAACAATCCGATCGGGACCGTTGACGTCTACATGGTGTCGCACCACGGGCTCGACTGGTCCGGATCGCCGACGCTCGTGCACGCGCTGCGTCCGCGGGTGGCCATCATGAACAACGGCACGCGCAAGGGCGGATCGGGGACGACGTTCCCGACGCTCGAGTCGTCGCCGGGTCTCGAGAATCTGTGGCTGTCGCACTGGTCGTACACGGGCGGTATCGAGCACAATCCCGCGGGCGTCTTCATCGCGAACGTCGATGACAACCAGACGATTGCGAACATCCTGACGGCGCCCCCTCGCGGCCGCGGCGGTTTCGGCGGCCGGCGTGCGGGCGGTCCGGCAGCGGCGCCCGGCGGCGGTGCGCCGACGGGGGTGCCACCGGCGGCCGGTCCGGCAGCGGGAGCGCCCGGACAAGGCGCGCCGGGCGCGCCTGACGCGGGACGCGCGTTCGGGCGCGGGCAGGGTGGACCCGGCGGTCCGGGCGGCGGACGCCGCGGCGGTGGATTTGGCGGTGCGAGCACGGGACACTCGCCGGCCTATTGGATCAAGGTGTCGGCGTATCCGGACGGGCATTTCACCGTCACGAATCCCCGCATCGATTTCACGAAGACATACGAGGCGCGGACAGCACGGTAAAAGCGCGCGAGCAGGGCGCGACGATTGACAGGTACCCGGGACGGGGGGAGGAGCGTTCAGTCATGTCATTGAGGAGATGTTTGATCGGACTCGTGGGAATCTTCGCGGCGGCGTTCATGGCGCCAGTCGCAGCCCAGCAGGCGCCGGCCGCGCCCGAGGGCGGGGCGGCGGCCGCGACCGCGGCGGCGAACGAGATGCGGCCGATTCACGTGTACATTCGCGCCGGCCTCAAGTCGCACGGCGAGGGGCAGCACGACTATCCGCAGTTCCTGGCCGACTGGAGCAAGCTGCTCACCGAGCACGGCGCCATCGTCGACGGCGGCCTGCACATGCCGTCGCTCGAGGAGTTGTCGGGCGTCGACGTGCTCGTGATGTACAAGGGCGACGCGGCCACGATGCTGCCCGGCGAACGGGCGGTGCTCGAGAGCTACCTCAAGCGCGGCGGCGGCATCGTGACGTTCCACGACACGCTGTGCGGCGACGATCCGGCCTGGTTCGCCACGATCGTCGGCGGCGCGAAGAAGCACGGCGAAGTGAACTACACGCTCGACGCCGAGATCCCGTACACGGTCAAGGATCCGACGAATCCGATCATGAAGAGCATGTCGGACATCACGATCCAGGACGAGGCCTTCTTCCTCATGACCTGGGCACCCCAGGAGCGCGGCACGCGGTTCAACGTGCTCGCGACGGCCAAGATCGCGGCGACGCCGAGCGCCGGTACGCACGCCGGTGAAATCGTGCCGCAGATCTGGACCTACGAGCGGACGATCTTCGGCGGCCAGCCGTACCGTGCGTTCGTCTGGATGCAGGGACACGAGTACAAGAACTTCTCGGATCCGCACATCCAGCCGATGCTCCTGCGCGGCATCGCGTGGGCGGCGCACGCGCCGGTGGACTCGCTCGTCAACGCGCGTCCCGCGCGTCAGGGCGGTGCCTTCGGCCGCGGTGGCGCTCGTGGGGCGGGCCGTGGCGGCCCGGGGCGTGGCATGGGCGGCCGCGGCATGAATCGCGGCGGCGGCCCGGCGGCCCCCGCCGGCGCGCCAGCCGGCAACTGACCGACGCGCATTCACGAAGCCTGGGCCTTCAGGCCCAGGGGAACGGGCCCCCGGACCTGAAGGTCCGGGGCTCCACGGAAGAAAGAAAGGGCGGACCGCACGACGTGCGGCCCGCCCTTTCTTTTCCGTCCCCTTCGCGATCTTCGCGCCTTCGCGTGAGGCGAACTTCTCAGCCGCGCTCGTTCCGATACGCGCGCGCGAGCAGTGACATCGGGTGCAGGACGAGGGCCGAGCCGCCGGCTTCGCGGAGGCCGCGGATGATCTGCAACTGGCAGCCGGGATTGGCGGTCGCGACGACCGTGGCGCCGGTCGAGCCGATGTTGGCGGTCTTGCGGCGCATCAGGGCCTCGGCCTGATCGGGCTGCGTGATCGCGTAGACGCCGGCACTGCCACAGCACCACGACGATTCGGGGAGCTCGACGAACGACACGCCGGGCAACAAACGCAGCAGCTCGCGTGGCTGGCGCGAGATCTTCTGTCCGTGTACGAGGTGGCAGGACTCGTGGTAAGTCAGCGTGACGGGCTCGTCAAAGGGCGCGGCTTTGGGTGCGCGCGGTCCGATGCTCGCGAGCCACTCCTGGACGTCGCGGAGCTTCGTGTCCCACAGACGCGCGCGATCGCGGTAGACGGGATCGTCGGCGAGCAGCGAGCCGTAGTGCCGCAGATGCGATCCGCAGCCGCCCGCGTTGCTGATGATGGCGTCGTAGCGGTCCGGCGGCAGCAGGTCGATCATCCGCCGCGCGAGCCCGCGCGCCAGATCGAGCTCGCCGTTGTGCGCGTGCAGCGAGCCGCAGCACGGCTGCACGGGCGGCGTGTCGACGGCGCAGCCGTTGGCGAGGAGCACGTCGGCCGTGTCGCGGTTGACGTCCGAGAACACGAGATCCTGGATGCAGCCCGTGAGGAGCGCGACGCGATAACGCGCTTCGCCCGTCGGCGTTTCATGCGCCGCGATCAGCCGGTTGGAGAACGCGCCGGCAATGGGCGGCGCCTGCGGCTCGACGCGGCGGACGGCCGGCGGCAGCAGCGCCGTGAGCCGCGTGCGCCTCGCGAACGTCTGTAAGCCCGTCCGTTGGTAGAGGCGAAGGCCGCGTCCGGCCGCGCGCAGGAGCCGCGGGCGCGTGAAGATCAGACGCAGCGTGAGCCAGCGCCAGAAGCTGCGTGCGGCGCCCGGCTGCGCGTCGGCGCGTTCGATCGTGCTGCGCGCCGTCTCGAACAGCTCCGCGTAGTTCACGCCGGCTGGACACGCCGTCTGGCACGCGAGGCAGCCGAGGCAGTAGCTCATCTCGTCGGCGAACGCCTGCGAGACGGCCAAGTCGCCATCGGCAATCGCGCGCATGAGCGCGATGCGGCCGCGCGGGCTGTTGCGCTCGTGCTTCGTCGCGTCGTAGGTCGGACACGTCGGCAGGCACATGCCGCAGTGCATGCACTGCTGCAGGACCGCGTAGTCGAGCGTCTGCAGGGTGTCGGCCATCGGGGCTTCAGTCGAACATCTTGCCGGGGTTCAGCAGGCCATTCGGGTCGAGCGCGTGCTTGACTTGCCGCATCACCTCGAAGCTGTCGTCGCCCATCTGCTGGCGGAGCCAGGGCTTCTTCGCCAGGCCGACGCCGTGTTCGCCGGTGATCGTTCCGCCGAGCTCCAGCGTGCGCGTGACGATGGCGTCGAGCGCGTGATGGACGCGCGCCATAGCGTCCCCGTCGCGCTCGTCGGTGAGGAACGTCGGGTGCAGGTTGCCATCGCCCATATGGCCGAACGTCCCGACCTCGAGATGGTGCGCCTCGGCGGTTTCGGCGATGAAGGTCACCATGGCCGCGAGCTTGTTGCGCGGCACCGTCACGTCCTCGAGGATGGTCGTCGGCCGGCGTCGCGCGAGCGCGGAGAACGCATTGCGCCGCGCCGCAGCCAGGCCCAGGGCTTCCGCCTCGTCCTTCGCCGTCCGCACCTCGCGCGCGCCGTGCTCCCGCGCGATGGCCGCCATCTTCGCGGCTTCATCGGCCACGGCCGCGGGATGGCCGTCGGTTTCCATCAGGAGGACGGCCGCGCAGTCGGTCGGCAATCCCACGTGCGCGTAGTCCTCGACGCAGAGCGCTGTCATGTGATCGAGGAATTCGAGCGTGCACGGAATGATCCGCGCCGCGATGATCGCCGACACGGTCGATGCCGCGGCCTCGATGTCGTCGTAGAGCGCGAGCATCGTCTGGCGCGCCGCCGGCCGCGGGACGAGCTTCAGCAGGACCTCGGTGATGACGCCGAGCGTGCCTTCCGATCCGATGAAGAGATCCTTCAGCGAGTAGCCGGCGACGTCCTTGACGCACGCGCTGCCGAAGCGCGCGATGCGGCCGTCGGCGAGCACGGTCTCGATGGCCATGACGTAATCGCGCGTGACGCCGTACTTCAGACCGCGCAGGCCGCCGGAGTTCTCCGCGACGTTTCCGCCGATCGTGCTGATGCGCATCGATCCGGGATCGGGCGGATAGAGCAGACCGTGCGGCGCAACCGTCTGATCGATCGTCTGCGTGACGACGCCCGCCTGCGCGCGAAGCGTGAGGTTCTCGAGATCGAGATCGAGAATCGCGTTCATGCGCGCGAGGCACAGCACGAGCGAGTCGGCACGAGGCACGCTGCCACCGCTCAGGCCCGTTCCCGATCCGCGCGTGACGATGGGCACCGACGCCTGGATGGCGAGCCGCACGCACTCGGCGACTTGCTGCGTCGTGGTCGGAAAGATGACCGCGGCGGGCCGCTGGCGAAGTGCGGCCGTACCGTCGAAGCCGTACGGGACGAGATCCTCGGCCGCCGTCAGAACGTTCGACTCGCCGACGATGCCGGCGAGCAGGGGAGCGAGGGAAAGGGCAGAGCTCATGACGATCGATGGGCCGACGAGCGGCGCTCCCTGCATCGTCGCACGGGAGCGCCGCCGCGGCCAGGTGGTGCGGACGCGCCGTCAGGCTTTGTAGGCGACCGTGCGCTGCTGCTGTTCGCCGAGGCCGTCGACGCCGAGGCGGATGCGCTGGCCCGCGCGCAGGAAGATCGGCGGCTTCTGGCCCATGCCGACACCCGGAGGCGTGCCCGTCGAGATGACGTCGCCTGGCAGCAGGCTCATGAAGTCGCTGAGGTAGCTCACGAGGCGCGCGACGCCGAAGACCATCGTCTTCGTCGTCCCGTTCTGGTAGCGCTTGCCGTCGACTTCGAGCCACAGCGGCAGGTTTTGCGGATCGGGCACTTCATCCGACGTGACGAGCCACGGGCCGATCGGACCGAACGTGTCGCAGCTCTTGCCCTTCACCCACTGGCCGGCGCGCTCGAGCTGGAACGCGCGTTCCGACACGTCGTGAACGACGCAGTAGCCGGCCACGTGCGACAGGGCGTCGGCTTCGGAGACGTGCTTGGCCTTGCGGCCGATCACGACGCCGAGCTCGACTTCCCAATCCGTCTTGGCCGAGCCCTTCGGAATCTCGATGTCGTCGTTCGGCCCGACGATCGCGGAGCTCGCCTTCATGAAGACGATCGGCTCGGTCGGGACGGCCATGCCGGACTCGGCCGCGTGGTCCGAGTAGTTGAGGCCGATGCAGAGGAACTTGCCGACGTGGCCGACGCAGGGGCCGAGGCGCGGCGAGCCGGGCACGAGGGGCAGCGACGCCGGGTCGAGCGCGCGTAGCCGATCGAGGCCGGCCGGCAGCAGCGTGTCGCCGGCGATGTCGGAGACGTGGCCCGAGAGATCGCGGATCTGGCCGTCGTGCAGCAGACCGGGCTTCTCCTGGCCAGGATTACCGTAGCGAAGCAGTTTCATGCGAAGTGCGCTCCAGGAAACGAAAGTCAGTACGTCGATCGTCCGCCGCTGATGTCGAACACCGAGCCCGTCGAGAACGAGTTCTCTTCGGTCGAGAGCCAGGTGACGAGCGCCGCCAGTTCCTGGATCTCGAGGAAGCGGCCGCGCGGGATCTTCGACAGCATGAACTGGTGGAACTCGGGCGTCATCTGGTCGAAGATGCGCGTCTTGGCCGCGGCAGGCGTGACGACGTTGACCGCGATGTTCTCTTTCGCCAGCTCCTTGCCGAGCGACTTGGTCAGCGCGATGACGCCGCTCTTGGCCGAGCTGTAGGCCGACGCGTTCGGATTGCCTTCCTTGCCCGCCACTGACGCGATGTTCACGATGCGGCCGTATTTGCGTTCGAGCATGTGCGGGATGATCGACCGGCAGCAGTAGTAGACGCCGAAGAGATTGATCTCGACGACCTGCCGCCAGGCGTCGACCGGATACGTCCACGCCGTGTGGTTCGGTCCGGCGATGCCGGCGTTGGCGACGAGGATGTCGATCTTCGACGACGCCTTGATCGTCGCGGCCGTGGCGGCCTCGACCTGCTCGAGGCTCGAGACGTCGACGATGGCCGTCGAGACCTTGCCCATCGAGGCGAGCTCGCGCGCCGCGGACGCCAGCGTGTCGGCGTCCATGTCCCACAGCGAGACGTCGGCGCCCGACTGGAGGAAGCGTTCGGCGATGGCGCGGCCGAAGCCCTGTGCGGCGCCCGTCACGACGGCCGTGCGCCCCTTGAGATCGAATGTGGTCACGAGTTGCTCCTTCTGACTGGCACGCTGGCTAGTGCGATTCACGCGTCACGACGAGGCCGCGACACCCGACGAGAAAATCGAAGTCCGCGCCGCGATCGGCCTGCTGCACGTGATCGACGTACAGACGCACGTAGCCCGTCTCGCTGGCCGGCGGTGGGGCGGTCCATGCCGCGCGGCGCCGCTCGAGCTCTTCATCCGACACGTCGAGGTGCAGGCGGCGCGCCTCGACGTCGAGCTCGATCATGTCGCCGTCGCGCACGAGCGCGAGCGGCCCGCCGACGGCCGCTTCCGGCGTCACGTGCAGGACGACCGTGCCGTACGCCGTGCCGCTCATGCGCGCGTCCGAGATGCGCACCATGTCGGTGACGCCCTGCTTGAGCAGCGCCGGTGGCAGGCCCATGTTGCCGACCTCGGCCATGCCCGGATAGCCGCGCGGCCCGCAGTTCTTCAGCACGAGCACGCACGACGCGTCGACGTCGAGTGCCGGATCGGCAATCCGCTGCTTGTAGTGTTCGATCGTCTCGAAGACGACGGCGCGTCCGCGGTGCTTCATGAGCGCGGGTGAGGCGGCCGACGGCTTCAGCACGGCGCCCGACGGCGCGAGGTTGCCCTTGAGCACGGCAATACCGCCGTGCGCGACCACAGGACGGTCGATCGGCCGGATGACTTCCGTGTTCCAGTTCGGCGCCTCGCGCACGTTCTCCCACATCGTCTCGCCCGTGACCGTGAGCGCGTCCTTGTGCAGGAGTCCGTTCTCAGCGAGTGTGCGCATGACGGCCGGCAGGCCGCCCGCGTAGTAGAAGTCCTCCATCAGATACTGGCCCGACGGCTTGAGGTCGACGAGCGTCGGCACCGATTTGCCGAGCGCGTCCCAGTCGTCGAGCGACAGCGACACGCCGAGCCGGCCCGCCATGGCGATGAGATGGATGACCGCGTTGGTCGATCCGCCGATGGCGCCATTCACGCGAATCGCGTTCTCGAACGCTTCGCGCGTGAGGATGCGTGAGATCCGCACGTCGTCGTGCACCATGGCGACGATGCGCCGGCCGGCGACGTGGGCGAGCGCGTAGCGGCGCGAGTCGACCGCGGGAATCGCCGCGTTATGCGGCAGGCCCATGCCGAGCGATTCGACCATCGACGCCATCGTCGAGGCCGTGCCCATCGTCATGCAGTGGCCGCGCGAGCGGTTCATGCACGATTCGGCTTCGG